>NZ_JBXXZH010000051.1:0-42141 GCF_059640475.1 Calothrix sp. CBUCES-K 9914 | reverse complement strand
ACATGCTGCTTTCTACTTGTCACCAGCGGCGTCAGCATCATTTACATTGAGTGGACGGCGATGCTTGCATGTAGCAGCAGCAATTGCTTGCGTGCAGGGGGACTCATAAAAGCACTTTCTATCGCACGTTCACTACTTGGTGTTTTAGATGTGCAAATGATTAGCCAGACAACGGGGTTAAGCGTGGAAGAAGTTGAACAATTACAAAAATAAACGTCCGCTCGCAAAGTCGGAACAATATAAAATATATTTTGGGCAATCTTTACACTGTTGCTAGAGGTAAACGAAGATTCGCGACCAACCTTGAGATAGAAGTATTTTACAAGCTCTATCTCAAAGCAAGGTCGCTCTCGGAGGTTATTTCTTAGACTCGGTGATAGGCACCCATTCGGTGTGGAATGTACCAGCTTTGTCAATACGCTGATAAGTGTGGGCGCCGAAGTAGTCGCGTTGTGCCTGAGTCAGGTTTTGGGGCAGTCTGTCGCGACGGTAGCTATCGAAGTAGTCAAGCGAAGCGCTGAACGCAGGAACTGGAATACCCAGTTGTGCAGCGGTCATGATAACTTCACGCCAAGCTGTTTGTCTGTCAAGAATGGTTTGTTTAAATTCTGGTGCTAACAACAAGTTTGCCAAAGACGCATTTTCATCGTATGCGTGTTTGATTTTATTTAAGAAGCCAGCACGAATAATACAACCACCTTTCCAAATTCGCGCTAACTCGCCTAATTGTAAATTCCAGTTATAGGTATTAGAAGCGGTACCTAATAACGCCATACCTTGCGCGTAAGAACAAATCTTTGAGCAGTACAGCGCATCACGAACTTTGTTAACGAACGCTTTGACATCACCGCCATATTTACCAGCAGGCCCAGTAAGTTGCTTCGATGCAGCAATACGTTCGTCACGAATAGATGACATAATCCGCGCGTTTACTGCTGCAACAATTGTTGGGATAGCAACACCTAGTTCCAATGCAGTTTGCACAGTCCAACGTCCAGTTCCCTTTTGTCCTGCTGCGTCAACAATTAACTCAACGAGGGGTTTCTTGGTGTCGGGGTCAATGTACGGGAAAATGTTCGAGGTTATCTCAATTAAAAATGAATTGAGTTCGTCGGTAGTATTCCACTCTGTAAAGACTTGATGAAGCTGAGTGTGGTCTAAACCAGCAACGTTTTTGAGCAAGTCGTATGCTTCAGCAATTAGCTGCATATCGCCATACTCAATACCGTTGTGAACCATTTTGACGTAGTGACCCGAACCACCAGGGCCAATATAGGTTACACAAGGACCATCATCAACTTGAGCCGCAACTTTGGTAAAGATAGGGGACAAGTATTGATAAGAACTATCAGTTCCTCCGGGCATTAACGAAGGACCATTGAGGGCGCCTTCTTCACCACCACTCACACCCATACCGATGTAGCGTAAACCAGTAGGTTCTAATTCGCGGGTGCGTCGGTCGGTATCTTCAAACCAGGAGTTACCACCATCGATGATAATATCGCCTTCGTCGAGTAAGGGCTTGAGTTGCTCAATTACCGCATCAACAGGTTTACCTGCTTGCACCATTACCAAAATACGACGGGGACGTTCCAGGGCAGCGACAAAATCCTTCAAATCAAAAGCCGCTTTGACGTTCCGACCTCCAGCGCGGTTCGCCATGAAGGCATCAGTTTTTTCTCTCGAACGGTTGTACACCGCAATTGGGAAGCCGTTACGTTCTACGTTAAGCGCGATATTCTCGCCCATAACAGCTAGACCAATCACACCAAAGCTTTGCAATGTCATAATCCTATTGGCTAATTGCTGTTCCTTTCATTCTTTAGGGTAGTCCGAGAATTTGGCTTCTCCCCTAAAGAAGACATTAAGAGTTATAGCGCAGAGTAAAAATACATTGCCAACACACATAAAATATTTAAATTTGTATCTAGGTAGACTTTCCCTTGCAAAAATCCCTAAATTGAATATAGATATAGTGCTGAGTAGTGAGTGCTGAGTGCTGAGTAAGGAGATGTTGAGTAATAACAGATATTTATTTTGTATTCATGCGCTTATAATTACAACTTGACACTCTAAAAACTGTTTAACTAATAAGTAAATATTATCAAAGCATAAAATTTTATACTTACTACTCAGCACTCAGCACTCAGCACTCATCACTTTCATAGGAGTAAATAAAAATGCTGGCATATGTCCTAGCTCTAGCAATTGGAATCGGCAGTATCGCGCTATACCTAGCAGCTTTCTTTTTTCCTGAAATCCACAAAAAGAACGATTTTATTTGGAGTGGCGTGGGTTTCTTCTACGCATTAGTATTATGGATATTCGCGCGTCGTATTAGCGGGGGTCTTTTACTGGGTCACATAGCCAGTGTCTCACTACTGTATTGGTTTGGCTGGCAAACTTTTGCATTACGTCGTCAACTTGTACCAGTTGCACAGCAAACTCCCCTATCCAGTGCAGAAGATGGTAAGCTTTCGTTATCCCAACGTATTGGGCAGTTACAAAGAAGTATTACAGGCGCCTTCTCTGGTGCAAAAAACAAAGCACAGCAAACAATCAAAAAAGCTCAACCGCAGGATACAACTTCCGCAACTGCCTCACCCGCACAAATTATCGATGCGTTTACTCCGGAGGCGCCTGCTCCCAAAACACCAGATGTAGTAAATTCAACGATTGAAATTAAATCGGCGCCTGTTAATACTACAGTTGTTTCAACGCCTACAGCAGAAACCAAAATAGCCAAACCTATTCCACCAAACCCACCATCACCTGAGCTAGTAGAAGCAGCACAAGCATCAACCGAAGAGGCGCCAACTCCTACTGTTGAGGAACCGCCAACCGAACAAACACCACCCGCATAATTGATCCCCCCGAACTCGCGGCAGGGCGTGTACACACATCTTTAAATAAACCGCCTTTTTTTCTCTTTGTGCCCTTTGTGTCTTCGTGGTTTATCTCTTTATGGAACCACAAAGGCACAAAGAACACAAAGAAAGATAAGAAAGATAAGAAAAAGAGAGTGTACACGGTAGTCTTATTAAGGGGGACTAGGGGGATCAAATAAGATATACTTGATTTAAAACATATGTCCTACAGCGACTTTACAAAAATTGAGCAAGCAGTTACCGCTCTCGACCTAACAGTAGAAGATATTCCTCACTTATTTAGTCAGATACCACTAATAGAACCTTCACAACGATTAAAAGAAACACTTGAAGAAACCTTAGATTTAGCAGCAAGTATCAGTACCGAAAAAGCGCGTTCAGAATTGATTATCACACCCATCTTGCTAGAAATACGGCGCCGCTTCAAAAATAAAATTGGTTATTTTTCGGGCAACACATTTAATATTGATGTATCAAAAGGTTTAACAGGCGCCTGTGACTTCATTTTAAGTGCATCAAACAATCAATCATTGATTACAGCACCTGTATTAACTCTCGTAGAAGCCAAAGATAACGATATTAGTATTGGACTAGGGCAATGTGTCGCGCAAATGGTTGGCGCCCAAATATTCAATGCTCGAAAAGGAGCAGAACAGAAAGTTATCTATGGTGCAGTATCAACAGGCACTAACTGGAAGTTCTTGACGCTAGAAGGTAATTTAGTCAAAATCGATTTAACCGAGTATTTCATTAATCAAATAGACAAAATATTAGGTATTCTCGCTGAACCCTTTAAGCTATATTACGAAACCTAGTGTATTTGTTCTTTAAGATATAAGAAGATATGACCTAAGCAGAAAATATTCAATGTAAAAATAGTAACATTTGTATAAATGTTAAATCAAAGCGTGTGTCGCAATGGTACTACTGTTGAAAATAAGTATTTTAATTATTCTTGTACCTTTAGTTTTGCTTGCGGTATTTTACTTTTGGGCAAGTGCAGGCTCTTATCCTCTAGATAAATATAATGAAGTAGTTAACTTTGATCAAACCTCACCACCTAGTAATTCAGATACTTTTACAATTATTACCTACAATATAGGTTATCTATCGGGTTTGGACAATGCAGCAACCTCAGATACAGCCACTCAACCAAGTAAAGATTTTTACGATGATAACTTAAAAACCGCAGTTACTGCAATCAAATTATATAATCCTGATTTTATTGGATTTCAAGAAATTGATATTGCTTCCAAACGCTCTTACAACGTTAACCAAGTAACAGAACTTGCGAAAAATCTGAGTTTGCCAACAGCATTAGTGGGTATTAACTGGGATAAAAATTATATCCCATTTCCATTTTTTCCAATATCTGCCCACTTTGGACGTACCCTTGCTGCACAAGCTATTTTGAGTCGTTTTGCTATTACACAGAGCGAGCGTATTGTTTTAGATAAAGTTGCAAGTCAACCTTTTTACTACAAGGCATTTTACCTTGACCGTATTGCCCAAGTTGCTCAAATCGATGTGAATGGTCAACCGTTAATTATTATTAATGTTCATTTAGAAGCATTCGACGAAGTAACTCGCATTAATCACACCATCAAAGTTAAAGAACTCGCTCTAAGCTATGTAGCAAAATATCCTCTGTTGCTCATTGGTGATTTTAATAGTTATTTAAATCGAGATCAAGAAAATAATCCTTCGATTCAACTGCTGTTAGAATCAGATAAGCTTAAATCAGCTTTTAGTCTTGAGCAGCTAAAATCTTCAGATGTTGCAACTTATCCATCGAACGACCCTTCCTACACTCTCGATTACATTTTTTACAATAGCGAACGTATCGAGTTGATAGAATCACAAGTTCTCAAAGAAGCAAAAACAGCATCTGACCATATACCGATAATGATGGAATTTCGGCTGCGTTAACCAATGCTTGTATAATCAGTATAAATCTAAAATAAATCTGAACACACTCGTCTCAATCTCAAAATTTTATGGCAACTTATCCAAATTATCCATTTGATATCAAAGAAATCATACTTGACAATCAAGATGCACCGAATATTGTCACTTACTTAGTTGCGAGTAATGCACCAAAAAGTGTTGAAATTAATCATGAACATACTAATGGGAGCAATGAAAAGTTAGATGTTGATGATAGTCCAGATGTAACGCGCGCTAAAATGAGGAAAATAGCCGATTTTTTAATGGATAATCAAAACGGCGCCGAAGTTGTTATTCACATTCATGGATACAATACAAGAAATAAAGATTTTGAGAACTGGGTAAAAGAGATACAGCAGTATATTACCACAGATGCATTAATTAAACACAAAAAAATTGCTTTTATTGGTTATTACTGGCCTTCAGAATATATTACTTTTAAATCAGATAATCAAGATGAATTGGTAACTAGTCACCTTGGCAAAGCGATTAAAAGCCTACCGATTTTTTTCAAAACTATATATACTTATTCAAGTTGGGGATTAATAGCTGCTTTTGCCTTTATATTAGCTATTTCAGGTTTAAGTATCAATGATAATTTTTCATTCAATTTTTCCGGTTTTGCCTTCTTCTTATTTACGTTAGGAATTGCCTTTTTCGCCTGTTTATTTGGCTATGTTTTAGGCGCCATCATGCTGAGAATATCAATTTACTTTCGAGATAATTATCGAGCGGTTAACTATGGAGTTCCAGATTTAGTAGAATTTATTCGCCAAATAGATAATGCAATAGTCGAGCAGGCGCCGGGAGAAAGACGAGAAGAGAAGAAATGGAATTTTTCTCAGAAGGGTAATCCGAGAATTAAACTATCTTTTATTGCTCATAGTATGGGCGCATTTGTTACCACAAACGTAATTCGTATCCTCTCTGATATCTTCGATGAAAACTCAATACCTAAATTAAGTCAAGGGAATGTTGAATTAGAAGCATCACCAAACATAGGTAATGTATTTTCATTAGGTCGTTTAGTTTTAGCTTCACCGGATATACCTATCGAGACAATAATGCCAGAAAGGTCTAATTTTTTGCGCTCCTCGTTACGTCGTTTTGAAGAATCCTATTTATTTAGTAACCAGGGAGATGTCATACTGCGAGTTGCATCAACAGCAGCAAATTATATAAGTTTCCCTGCAAACACTTATGACCGAGGTTTTAGATTAGGTAACGTTGTAGTAGATTGTAGTATTCCTACAAATCAAACATCAGTACCAATGAAGTATGGCATTATTAATCAAAACAGTGACGGTAGTGTAAACCCCGATGATAGAAGTGCAATGACGCGAATAGGTATTGTTTCTGACAATACACTGAAAACATTATCAGACCTTTTGTCCAACAATAGTAAGGTAACTCAAAATAACGCAATTGCCGGATTATTTACCTACTTTGACTGCACAGATTACAGAGATACAACAATTCTGAATAGTGAAAAACCAGAAGGTGTTTTAACTAGAGCATTATGCAAGAATGTACTTTCTTTTTGGGATTGCTTAATTCTGATTTTTGATTCCATCATAATTGAAAAAAACGTTCACGGAGGATACTTCCAGGGTGATTTAAGCAGAAAAATGCTTTATCGGTTAGCCTTCTTAGGATACAAAGAGTTTTTATTATCTTTGAAAGACGAACCTGATTATCAGGAGATAATGGCAAAAATCGAAGCTCAACTTCCTACCGACACAATTTCAACTTCCTCAGAGAATCATAAAGAAGGAATGATTAAATTATTACAAGTTCTTTCGCACAAATGCGAAGACAAAGGAATTAAAGTATTTTTGGCGCCGGAACGGTATGTTGTAGATATGTTAGGAGAAGAGCGAAACCGTAAAGGATATTAAGCTGTTATGGCTATAACTTGTATATTGGGACGGGCAGGGATGCCCATCCCACAAGATTTACACCAAATTAAAGTTTGAAAATTAAAGAATTGGCTTGAAATTATCCTTTGCTGCTTTTCATTGTTCATGCGTATAATTAGAATATAAAAAGCAGGCTGTTAAAACATGCCTGAAATTGTTACCCTTCAACTCCCTCCACACTTGGCGCAAAGAGCAAAAGAAATAGCCACTCTTAATCATCAGCAGTTGGAAGATTTATTAATCGAATTTATTGACTGTGCCATAACAGAACTACCTGTAGAGTCACTACGTGATGAACAAGTTTTGCCTTTATGTGACATGCAGATGGAAACTGAGCAACAAGAACTAGCCAAATAATGATAATTGCCCACCATGAGTATGTCCAGACTAATGTGAGCTAATATGGTCAATCAAAAGCTGTAAAAGCCAGTTATATACAAAATGATTGATACCTTACTCGCACCATCTTTACCAAATTATTATGTAGACCGTCCCGAATATAGCCAAAAGTTAAAAACTCGTCTGCTGACAAATTCATCAGATGTATGTACTTTGGTTGTGACAGCTATTGATGGCTTGGCTTCGGTTGGTAAATCTACCCTGGCAATGGCTGCTTCACATGACCAAGAGGTGCAAGCTCATTTTTGTGACGGGATTCTATGGGTAACTTTAGGTCAACGGCCTAATCTTTTATCGCTGCTTAGTGGCTGGGTTATGGCATTGGGGGACTATAATTTTCAACCCATCAGTGTGGAAGCAACCTCTAATCAACTACGTACATTGTTGTATGAGAAAGCTGTGCTGCTAATAATAGACGATGTTTGGAACATAGAGGATGCACAAGTATTTAACGTTGGCGGAGCTAAGTGTAAAGTTTTTGTAACAACCCACGATGCAGAAATCGCTCAAGTTCTCGGCACCAACTCCTCTTATTTTTTGGATGTGATGCAGCCATACCAAGCGATGGAACTGCTGACTAAAAAATTAGGACGCTCGATTACTGCTATAGAACATGAGCCAGCGCAAGATTTAGCTTCATCCGTTGGTTATTTCCCTCTTGCGTTGGAATTAGTAGCGGCAGAAGTAGCCAGTGGTACAACTTGGACTCAATTATTACAGGATTTTCAGCAAGAGGTCGCGCGATTAAAAAATCTTGACAGACCAAAAGCAGAAGAAATTACTGATGAAGCCATTTTAAAACGCCTCTGCTTAACAGCATCATTAAATTTGAGTATCAAGAGAATGCCTAGAGAAAAGCAGGAGCATTTTTCTTGGTTGGGGGTATTACCGAAAAATGTCACCATAAATAAGATGATGGCAGCGACTCTATGGAAAATGGATGTATATAATGCTGCTCAGACATTGGAATACTTAGAAAATAAAGCAGTTTTATCGCCTGGAGTTTCTTTGCCAGATGGGACACCAACATACCGTTTACATAACTTATTTCATGACCTGGCATGTAATTTGTTGACTGCTCCACCAAAAACAGAGGATGAAGATAATCTATCAGGGTTGGGTATAACTTTAGCCTCTGCTCACGCTACTTTTTTGGAGACTTACCGAAATAAAACCTCTAAAAATCTTTGGCATACCTTACCCAATGACGGGTATATCCATCAACATCTAGTTTGGCATTTGGAATTGGCTCAAAAGGTAGAAGAAATTCACGAATTATTACGAGAAGATGCAGAAACAGGAGGTAACGGTTGGTACGAAGCTTGCGCGCGCTTGTCACAAACTGCCAACTTTGTAACTGATGTTGTTCATGCTTGGCAATTGGCAGAAAAATCATGGACTGAAACAACCTTGGCTCAAGTTATTGGGTTGCAGTGTCGCTATGCTTTAATTATTGCATCCCTTAATAGTCTAACAGTTGATTTACCAGTAGGGCTGCTGGTTGCGTTAGTTGAAAAAAATATGTGGACTCCTGAACAAGGACTTAGTTATGTGCTACAAAACTCGAATCCATCACAGAAAGTAAACTCGCTTACACAGCTAGCCAATCATTTGCCGCCAAAGCTAAAGGAGTTAGCGCTGTCGCAAGCTTTGGCTGCTATTAGGGAGATTGAGGATGAGAAGTATGGCGCCGATGCTTTGAGTAATTTGGCTGATAAATTTCCAGAAGTGTTACCAGAGGCTCTAGCTGCTGCCATAGAGATTCAGGATGAGGAGGATCGCGCCCAAGCCTTAAAACGTTTGGCTGATAAACTGCCACCAGAATTGTTACCAGAGGCTGTGGCTGCTACTAGGGAGATTGAATATGGAGAGTTTCGCGCCTCTATTCTGGGTAGTTTGGCTGTTCAGTTGCCAGAATTGTTACCAGAGGCTGTAGCTGCTGCTAGGGAGATTGAGTATGATGCGTTTCATTCCGATGCTCTAAGTAATTTGGCTAATAAATTCCCAGAAGTGCTACCAGAAGCTCTGGCTGCTGCCAGGGAGATTCTGGATGAGTATTGTCGCGCCGAAAGCTTAAGAAGTTTGGCTGATAAATTGCCACCTGAATTATTACCAGAGGCTGTGGCTGCTGCCAGGGAGACTGAGGATGAGTACTATCGCGCCTATGTTCTAATAAGTTTGGCTGATAAATTCCCAGAATTATTACCAGAGGCGGTAGCTGCTGCCAGGGAGATTGAAAATAAGGAGCATCGCAACCTAGCGCTAAGTAGTTTGGCTGATAAATTACCACCAGAATTGTTACCAGAGGCTGTGGCTGTTGCTAGGGAGAGTCAGGATGAGTATAATCGCGCCGATGCTCTAAGTCGTTTGGCTGATAAATTGCCAGAATTATTACCAGAGGCTTTGGCTGCTACCAGGGCGATTCGGTATGCTAATCGCGCGCATATTCTAAGTAATTTGGTTTATAAATTACCACCAGAATTGTTACCAGAGGCTGTGGCTGCTGCCAGGGAGCTTGAAATTGAAAGCGAGCGCGCCGATATTCTAAGTCGTTTGGCTAATAAATTACCAGAATTGTTACCAGAGGCTTTGGCTGCTGCTAGGGAGATTCAGGATGAGGATAGGCGTGCCCAAGCCTTAAGTAGTTTGATTGATAAACTTTTACAAGTACAAAAAAATCGACTTTTTTGTCTCTGGGGAAAAACTCTTCATATCTTATCTGTTCACACTCGCCCAAGTTTACTTAGTAATATAAACGCATTAACTCCGATTATAGATGCTTTAGGAGGCGAACAAGCATTGAGAGATACAGCTTCTGCTATCCAAGATGTTTCACGGTGGTGGCGATAACTATTTTATTACACTTTGCTTAGTTAAAAAAACTTTAATAGTCGCATATATTTGTTGTTTTTGCGCTTTACTAAAACCTCCGTGTTTTTCTCCTTTTACTGTATATAATTGATTAATAGTTCCTGCTTGGCGTAATGCTTGGTGTAGTCGAGTTGCATGACTGTAAGGAACAAAAGTATCCTTTTCACCATGTACTGTCAAAATTGGTGGTAAATTTGGGCGTACAAAATTAATTGGAGAAACGCTTTTAGCAATTTCAATTTCTCGTGCAGAAGTCTTATTTCCAAACCATTGGACTGCGAAGTATTTCTGATTTTTACCAATAAGTAAGTCATTGACATCGGTAATTCCCGACCAGTTAATAATTGCAGCGACTTTTGCAGGTTTAGCGTCTGGACAATTTTGGTTGAATTTACTAATATCAGGCATCATCGCGGTTGTAAGTGAAAGATGCCCACCGGCAGAAAATCCAGTTAACACAATTTTATTCGTATCAAAATTATATTTTGATGCATTATTATTAACCCAGTTTAAAGCACATAGTGCATCTTCTACTGCTGCTGGTGCTAAAGCTGTTTTTGCTAATCTGTAATTAATATTTACGACAGAAAAGCCCCAATCTAAGTAAGGATTAAAGAAATACTTTTCTTCCTCTTTATCTCCTTTTATCCAACCTCCACCATGAATTACCATCAAGGTTGGATGTAAACCAGGTTTTTTGTTTTGAAAAATATCTAGCTTTAATTGAGTGCCGTTTACTGTTTGATAAACAATGTCTTGCTCTACATCATAAACTTGGCGATAAATAATTTGAGTGATAGGTTTTGCAAATACTTGTCCCCAAGTCACTATTGTCAAAGTTAATATGAGAATTGCAGGGACGATATAAAATTTGCGAAGTAAAATATTTTTTAGTTTCATAAGTAAGATTAATCTAGAAATAGTACTTTTGATGCGATTATTTTTTGAGTTGGTTTGCCTATTTTGCTTTTGGTCGTAAAATACCTTCTTCTATCATTTTCTTTCTCAGAATTTCAATCATAATTTTTGCACCATGTTCGCTGGGATGTAATCCGTCATCGTATCTAACCCTCGCGCGTCTACCTGTGCTATCGGCTGATATAGGAACAAATTTACCATCTTTAGCAAATGTATCCCAATAATCAACAAATTCTATTTTGGGATGGGATGCAGCGACTTTCTTATAAATTCTATTAAAAATGGGAAAGAATTTATTATATCTGGTAACATTAGACATGGGATGACCTATCCAGTAAACTTTCCTAATGGGATATTCATCTAATAATTTTGCGTATCTTTCTACCCGTTCTTCATAAGCTTTTTCCCATTCAGGTGTTAGCTCTGCTCGTAGTTTCTTGTTAACATCTAAAATATGTTGGTCGTCGTTACCACCAAAGACAACAACCATTGCATCAGGATTATTTTGTTGAATTAGTTCTCTTGTGCGCGCATACCAATCATAAAAGTCAATTCGGTTTAATCCTGTAGAAATTTTATAAAATACCTTAACCTTTTCAAAATCATAATCTGATTTTTTCACATTATTCTCGAATGCAACTCCAAGAAAAGACATAATCGAATCTCCCACTAACAAAAAACGTTTGTATGGCTCTTGTTGCTGTATTTGTGAATTGATAAATGCTTCTTCATTAAAAGTGGTTGAACTTGTGTTTTCCTTTTGGAGAGGGGTTTCTAATTGTTTATTTTCAAAGTTAACTGAGTATATAACGGATTGTTTTGTTGATTGTGCTTGAGTTTTGGCTTCTGGTTCTATAGCTTGTGCAATTACTTGCGGTTCACGGTCAATTTCTTTAATACTGTCCCAAAAATCAGATTCAACTTTCCTTAATCCTTCTATTTTAATTTTTTGAGCAGCTTGTTTAATTTCATAAGTAGCAATTTCGCTAGAACCTAAACTCTTAATAAAAAGGGGCATATTAACAATAATTATGCTAGAAAATACTAAGCCACAAAGAGTTAAAAACTTTAAGTCTTGCATGATTTTTTTGATACAAATATGAAGTATAGAAAGAATTAAAAGCCAAAGTAAACAAATGGAGGTACTGTATTTGGACCTAATCTAAAAATCGTATATAGCAGAGTCGATATAAATATTGTTTGGAATATAAGATTACGTTTAGTAAGAATTTGTTCTAATAAAGTGCTAACTTTATCTCCGTAAAAATTCATGATAAATATGATGCTAAATGTTACATATAACTGCCAAATATTAAATTGCGATTGTAACTCTGTATTTGATGAAAAGTTTACCATCTGCTGGAAAAACTTGAGAGAGGTTTCCCAGTTGGATGTATTGAAGAATACCCAACACATAGTTACATAAGTAAAAGTTAATCCACAAGCAAATACAGGTCTAAATATATATACAGTTCGCTTAATATAAAATCGGAACCAATTTGTAAGTTTTTTGTCTTGTTTGACACTTGAAAAAACTACTATTTGGTTTAGTTGGTTTTGTGGCAATATTTTTTTGAGTATATCATTCCAGAAATGATTAAAAATTAAGCCAATGCCATGTAAGAATCCCCAAATCAGAAAATTCAAACCGGCGCCATGCCAAAAACCACCAATTACCATTGTCAGCAGCAAATTGAAATGCTTTCTCAACTTTCCTTGACGACTACCTCCCAAAGAAATATACAAATAATCTCGCAACCATTCAGATAAACTAATATGCCATCTTCGCCAAAACTCCTGCAAACTTTGAGCGCAATAAGGCATATTAAAATTTTGAACTGGAGCAAATCCAAATAAGCTGGAAATAGCGTTTGCTAAATCGGAATAGCCACTAAAATCAACATAAATGTAGCAAGAGTAAGCTAGTGCAGCTAATATTAAATCAAAGCTGGAATATTGCTCTGGTAGTTGAAAGGGAACTTTGGTAAAATTAAATAAGAAGCTGGATAATGCGTACTTTTTAAAAAGCCCTGAAATAATTAATATAACAACTCTTTCAATTTGATAACTATATTTTTCATCGCTATTCAGTTGTTGATAAAATTCCTTACCTCTGGCAATTGGACCGGAAGCAATTTGAGGGAAATAAGTAATATATATAGCGTAATCCAAAAATGTTGGATGTGGAATTTTCTTTTTGTAGGTGTCAACAAGATGGGCAATAATTCTAAAAGTGTAAAAAGAAACACCTACCGGAACTAGGATTTGTAATATTTGGATATCGCTAGAAATTTTCAGTATATTTAATACTTCTTGGAAAGAGTCAATAAAAAAGTTATAGTATTTAAAAAATCCCAGATAGCTCAAATTAATAATTAATCCCAAGACAAGAAAAAAACGCTTTTTCTTGCTAATATTTATACCTTCAATAATTAAATAATTAATAATAACGTTTATAATTATTAATTCTAAAAAACGTGTTCCAAAGAAAGAATAAAAAATTATATTAGTGGCAAGTAAAAAATATTTGTAAGCGATTACATATTTTTTAAAAAGAATGCCGCAGGTAAATGTAATTAAAAAGAATATAAGAAATTTATATGTAGGGAATAACATAACTGCATATGTAAGTGTCTGATTGAGGGAAATAATAAATTAAATTAAACATAATGATGCATTATGCAAAGCATTAACACACCTTGCAATCTAAGATTTACTAAGTTGCAGATGGTATGTGACTATTTTATGGGTATAGTATTAAGAAAATTTTGATTTTCTGCTTACTTTGTCCTTAAAAACCCAATTCTGACTTGAGACAATTACTATTTTGATAATAAATTAAAGTTTATGGCAGCAGTAGTTATACTTAATTTTGTTGAATAAATCAATATTTCTTTCCGTATAACTTTTTCTGGCAAATTAACCCATTCTTTCCATGTTGTCAATAGTACAGGCATATGTAATCTCAATTGTTTTGTTAGAAGTTAGATATTTTATACTTCCCGTAAAAGGCTCAATACCATGTACGTCCAATTAAATTCTATTAAATTCTAAATCAAGTTTTTTTTGAGAGTCAATCAAAATCAATCTGGCGAATAATTAGTTCCTACCACCTTCCCATCCTTGAAGTAAACAGTCATAGTTTCCGCATTGTAACGACCATCAGTTAAGTCAAGAATATAATTAAGATTCTGGTTAGGTGTAGCTATAAACGTCATCCTGTTAAGTTTATGACGTTTAGCATCATCAATAGTTTCATCTCTTAGTTCCCATTCCGGTTGACGAAATTTTCCCCCTTTGGGAAAACGCTGGTTAAATAAGCTTTGCACCTCCTGAATCGTCATACCATTTTTAATATCGAGATAAAACCTTGTGAAGGTTTTGTTAGGAGCGAGAGTCAAAAAGTGCAGAGCTAATAGACTGATATTGAAACCGAGGAAAAGCCACAATTCTCGTTTACGCCGAGATTCTAAGTATATTGGCAAGAGTAAGATTAGGGATAAAAAAGCCATGAACAAGTAAAACTGCCAGGACAAGGAAACAGCAAACTGATAATCCAGGAGAAATCCAAATCCAAATAAGGCTATTAAAAAAACAACCTCAACAATGAGTTCAAAACGTTTCCGATGTCGCTTGATATATTTCATCATGATGAATTAGCGTTTAGGCAGTTATTTCTGCGCTTGTACTTGAATATTACTTACAGGCGCCACCAAGGGATTTTATTTATTTTTTGGTAAAAGGTGAGACTTCAAAAGCTCGCACTGTTGTTTATATTTTTTACGCATAGCTTCCCTTTCCGTTGGGTTGGGGATTTCTGCCAGTACACGCTCAACATTCTTTTTATCACAGTACATTTGCCGCATTATCGGAATCCATGTTGCATTCCAACCGTCTTGCCTAGTCATACGTTGCGAAACAGGCTTACCAATATTCGCAAGTGCCACAGCTTTCTCTAATTCTGCTTCACTATCCCAAAATTGAATACTTTGGGTACGCTCGTCAAGCAAAAAGTAACCCTCAGCCGCTTGACCCGTAACTGAAGAGCGATAATATCTCCACCATTGAACTTGGGAAGCTAAAGTTTTGCGCTCCTTGCTCATTAAACAGGTGCCGCACTCCTGAATGTATGGGTCACTATGGGTAATAAAATTACCGTTGGCTGTTGTCACTTCCCATTCCGCAAATCCCACTGTAGCCATTACAGATTGAGGTAATGCGATTACAACACTACTGAATATACCAAGTAACAATTTACGCATAATCAACCAATTATTTAGACATTATATTTAATGTAGCCGAGCGAATGTTCATCTGGTTTGTGCTTTATGATAACTTCTTGTTTGGGCGCCGTATAATACACATTAGTTTAAATTATGGAACAGGTGCTATTTACCATACCAAAAAGGCTGTAGGGAATAACATGTTTGAATATATAACTAGCTGATTGAGAAAAATAATAAATTAAATCGTAAGGTGCGTTAAAGCTTTGCGTAACGCAACTTTTCGTCTAAATCAATTACAATTTTGGCTACATGTTCTGGTAAGGATTGATTATCGCGGGAAGCTTCAATCGCATCGCGCGCCAGTAAAACTTCTAAAACTTGCTCTTTATTAGCATGGGGTAGTGCTGCTGACAATGCAGAAATAGCTTGTTGATAGCGTTTAGCAACCTGCATTGGTGACATTGCTAAAGGATATTTTAAATGCCACCACCACATATTTGGCGCCGCATTCAAACTATCTTTCCATTGCGCTAATTCGTCATCTTCACTAAGAATTTTTGCTTGCGCTTTCAAGCGTTCATCTAAACTCAGCAATCTTGCATAAGTTGCACCTAGAGGGTTTTGATCCATCTGCTTCTTTTTCTCTACCCCATCCCGCGCGACTAAAACCGCAACTTTTTGGTCGAATGTAGAGTTAGAAACAGTATTTTCCAATGCCAAAAGCGCTTGCTCATACACATCAAGCGCTGTATCTAATGGTAATTTTGCTCCTGTAGATTGTACTGGGGCTTGTCCATTTACTTGAACCATTTTTTATATACTCCACTAATATGCTTAGTTATCAAGCCCCTAAAGTTATTTACGGGCTTGAAACCTAAATTAATTCAATATTAGGAAGAATTAATTTGGCATTATGAATTGTTTAGCAAGCAGCTTGGTATACTAATGCATTCCAAGTATATGGGCCAACAATACCATCACAACTAAGACCCCTTGCTGCTTGAAAATTTCTGACAGCATTTTCCGTAATTGGACCAAATTGACCATCAGCACTCAACGAATAACCATATGCTTGCAAAGCTTGCTGTATGTAGTAAACAGCTTCACCTTCGCAGTAGTTTTCCTGTAAATATACATACTTGTTTTACTCAGTTAGTCTCGTAACTGGGATAAGAAAACTGCGTCTTTCTTAATTCGCGAACGTACTATTTTGTCCAAAGTCCAAAATGAAGGGCAGCTTAATCAAGTAGAGTTCAGCAGCTTGATGAACTTATGCAGGTGTATCGACGTGGTTTAGTTCGCAAAGCAAGAGCCTTAAAAGCAGCGGTAGAACGTGGCTTAATTTTTGCTTGAGTTGATAACAACAATGAAACTTAAAAGTAATTTTATAGTATAAATAATTACCTAGTTTGTTTTCAAATCTTTAAATTTAAGCCTGAGAAGATTGGCGATTGCTATGCTAGATTAATAGTAATCCAGAACACTATTATCGACTTCTGCCATCTCCAAAGTATCTACTACCGACACTATGAAACTTGACAAATTGCAGGAACTCAAGCAAAAACTGACTGATGAAACAGACTTTTCTAAAATCTGGCTGTTTTACATGGATAATTTTGCGGATATTCCAGAATTCCTTGAACACGGTAGACGCGCCCACAATAAACACCTAGATATAGTTGTCCGTAAAACTTCTCAGGAAATGTTTGGTAGGAAAGTAAAAATTAATCACGATCTTACAATCTATATTCCAGAGCATAAGTTCTTTCATGGACCGTTCCAAGCAGGAGGACGTATTGGCGGTTTTATTTATTTTGAAGATATAAGAGTTGGGTTAATTGCGGTATCGGCAGATTATCCCCCTACCGATGCGGTCAAATATTCACGTTTTACTGAAATGGCTATACAAAAGTCAGGATTTGGTTTTAATCCCCAAGACCTCAATTAATAAAAATATTAACTCATTCTAAAACTGTGGCGCCTAGGTTATTAAATGGCGCCTAGCAACTACATAATGTTATACCAGATGTATTAAAATATTTATTTTTATTTTTGTTAGTTCGTGGTGGTTGATGGGAATTATACAAATAAGTACAAAAAATATTTAAAAAATCAACCATAAGTGAAATCATGGATTTACTGCATCCCTCTCTCGAACAGTTGGTTCGGGAGATAAAAGCATTTAATCATGCTTGGAAAGCGACAAGTGAATTATTTGGGAAAGATTCACCCCTATCTACTTCAACGCGCGATTTTAAAAGCTGTTTGCAGGTGCGTTTATTACTAAGTTATGCACCTGGGCAGGTTTATTTGGTTCTCGACACCAAAACTGAAGCCTCGGAACCATTATATGGCTTACGTTTAACAAAACCAATTGGGGAATGGAAGGATGCAGACCATTTACCAGTGCGAATAGCCGAGCAATGGTTGACATCTAAAGAAGTAGAAAAATTTAAAAGGGTATAGGGGTGCTATATGGGTTTAGCGAAAATTTGGGGGATTGTTTGGGATAATAGCCCTTTTCACTGGGCGACGGCAATTGTAGTATTTATTGCGGTATCCGTTGAAGTGTATGGAGTGTGGCAATATTGTAAATCAGATTGTGGAATTACTGGCGCCGCTATTAAGTCTTTGAAAAATCCCAACCAAAGGGAAAATAAAAATATTCGCCGATGTAAGCAAGAACATGTACAAACTAATAATGAAGGCGCCGTTATCGAGCAAGATAATAAATATATACTAGCAAAGTATCCAGAGGTTTTATCACATCCAGTTCCTCGAAGTTCTCTACGTTTTGTCACTACTTTGTGTACAGCTATTGGTGTTTTAGGAACTTTTTATGGAATACAAGAAGGATTACAAGGCATAAATTTAGATACTAGTAGTTCCGAGCAATTAATGGCTTCAAGTAAAGAATTATTAGTAGGGATGAAAACAGCATTTTCTACTTCGTTAATGGGGCTTGGCTCAGGAAGCTTTTTTACTTTAGTTTTGTTCTTTAGTGAGTCGCTACGGCAAAAGTACCGCGATAGCTTACGTAAGCAGTTGAGTGCCGTTGCAATTATACCAACAGAAAATCAAAGTCGAGAAGTCGCATTACAGTTAAGCCTTGTAGCACAAAAGTTAGAAAATCTAAGTGCAGAAGCAATAGGTGAGGCAGTAGGTAAAGGTGTGGCAGAGAAATTATCTGGACTACATGAGCTAAGTCCTAAAGCTATTGGTGAAGCACTAGGGGAAATAGTTTTACCAGCGTTAAAAGCTATTTACAACGAGCAGAAGCAAATTAGAGAATTACAGCAAAACCAAGGGCAAAGGGTTTTAGAACAGCTTATTCAAGATTTGCGAGTAGATTTAATTGAACCACTAGCTCAAAAATTAGATGATAGTGCAAATCTTACAAAAGAAGCTTCTCAAGCAGTACAAAAACTGCATCAAGAATTAGGGGGTATTACTCAAAGTTTAGCAAGCTCTATTAATACAATACAGGATTTCCAAAAAACAACATTAGGTGAGTTGAAAAGCTTTGCTGAGGGTTTAAAAAATACTTTAAATAAGTTTCAAAGCGAGACAAAAGGTGTTTTAGAACAAACAGGGATAGAAATCAATCGCGCGGTTGAAAAAAGCATTCAGGGAATGGAGTTACAACGTACAGCCTTTGAAGCAAGCGCAAAACAAGCTGCAAATACTTTCAGAGGTATTCGAGAAGAGCTTAAAACCGCATTACAACAAAGAGCAGAAATTGAAAGAACAATGCTGGAAGAAACTCATACAAAAATCAATGAGATTCTTGCACAAGCAAATGCAGCTTTTCGCGAGCAGACAAATACTTTAACAAAAGTCGGTAATGAAGCTAGCCAATTTATGAATGGCGCTAAAGATAACTTAGTAGCAACATTAACCGCTACACGTAAAGTAGTACAAGATGATTTAACTAAATTTCGAGAGGAATATCAAACAAACCTTAAGAATTTCTTTGAAGAGCAAAATAATTTACTTGAGAATACTTTGGGTAAGCAGCGCACTGGATTAGCTGAAGTTGTAGTAAATTTAGATAGAACATTTAGAGAAGAAGCAAGCAGACGCAGTGAGTTAACAAAAGAAGTAGACCAATCTTTTACAAAGGTACATGAAGCAGCGAAAGAGGTTAGTAAACTAGCAATTGCGACAGGACTTACTAATATACAGCGCTGGGAAGAGATGAAACTTCTAACTAGAGATATAAGTACACAAGTACAAAACGTTAATGATTCATATAATAAATTATCTTACACTTTTCGAGAAACTCTACAAGATTGGAAAAACCACTTTGCAACTTCACGAGAAACATTTTTTAGTAAAGCTGACAATGCAATGGCTGAGGTTTGTGACAGATTGGTAGGAACTGTTGAGGTCTTGGTTGCTGTTAAAGATAACCACAATATTACTAACGGGAGTAATTAAGAATGTCTGATTTTACTACTAGTGGGTTAGACATAGATACTAGCGAAGAAGATGATAGTAGTGTTTATCTTTCTATCGGTGACTTAATGTCTGGTTTACTAATGTTTTTTGCTTTGTTATTTATTACTGCATTACTTCAACTTGCCGAAAGAGATAAACCAAAGAGAATAGTTATTGGTAACGTAGTGGAAGCGATGCAAAGCAAAAATATTGACGTAAAAGTCAACCAAGAGAATGGCGATATAAGTATTAGAGAATCAATATTGTTTGATAAAGGTAGTGCTGAATTAAAGCCGCAGGGTAAAGCGTTTCTCCGCAGCTTTATTCCTGTATACAGCGAGGTAATTTTATCAAAACCCGAATTTGATAAAGAAGTTAGTCGTGTTGTTATTGAAGGTCATACAAGTTCAGCAGGAGATTATAAAGATAATATGCAACTGAGCTTACAACGTTCTGCATCAGTAACTCGGTTTATATTTTATGAAATGCAATTTCCTAAACAAAAACTTTTTAGTAAAAAGATTTTAGCCGCAGGGCGTGGCGAAATAGAAGCAGAAGAACGCTACGATAAACCATCCGACCGTAAAGTTGTTTTTCGTTTTCAATTTCGTAGCGAAGAGATTGGAAATAAACTTCGCAAAAATACTTCCACAAATAATCAAGCATCTTAAAAATGAATTTTTATTTTCCTAAACCTGAATCACAAAGCTTAAAAACTTATACTCCTAGCCAATTGATCGAAGTTGCTAGCAAACTAGCAGCTTCGCAAATCTCGTTACCAACTGTTGACAAGATATTACAAGCTATTCAAACAGGTCATATTGATAAAATTACAAATTTAGAATGGATTTATTGTATTTATGCCAAGGCAAAATGGGATAAACAAAATTCTCTAAGTCGTTATCAGACATCCAAGATTATCTGGCAAATAGCTATCAACAACTTATGGTTACAAAAAATACTTTTGTGGCGTTTAGCTTTATATTACAACGAACAAGGAGAAAAAGTATTAGCTAAGTCTTTTGCTGATGCCTTTGATACCTTTGTTAATTCTTCCTTGGTTAATAAACTACTACCAGTACAGGTCATTTTAGCACTCCGTAACCAACAGCCAGGTTTAGAATTGGCAAAAATAGCTTGTCAAAAAAATTTGAATTACACTAGTTTGCAAAATCAAATTCAGTATCACATACCTACTTGGATAGAAAAACTTAACTTTCTAAAATATGTTTCGCCTTATTTTTGTACACTTGTTTCTCCAACTCAACAACAAGCAAACTGGCTGTTAAACTGTTTGGATGAAATGTCAGCACAACAGCAACTAGAAGCAGTCAAGCATTTACTAACTCATGTTTCCAAAGAGTTGGCAAGTCAACATCCAGAATTAGTAGACTGGTTACGACGAAATTACCGTAACGGCGCCGGATGGAATTTACTTTCTGATACGGCAAAGCATAGACTTAGAGAATGGATTGGTTCCATTAACTATAATGATTTTCAAAATTTAGTCAGTTTGATTTTAGAAAGGCACCGATTAGAGGGTAGAGCAAAAGAGCAACTACAAAAGCGAAAAGAGTTTTGGGCAAACTATACTAACAGTTTTGAGCGTATTCGCATTCTTATACCAGAAGATTATTTCATAGATATCGGTAGTAAATTTAGACAAGATGAAGATGTTCACGTTCTGCAAAAAGATGGCAGTGATGGCACGGAAGTTTGTGTTTTTGATTTTGGTAATTTTGTGCTAATAGAATTTTTTCACGGGCGAGGTAGCGAAACCAGGCTTCTCAAAAAAAGTGATGAAGTTGAAAGAAAACTTTTTGGTTCCTTACCTATCTCTATTAAACGTATTCGTAGTATTCCTGGCGAGGCACATGACCATGTAATTTGTTGGCAATGGGATTGTGAAAGATGGCTAAGACAAAATAGTATCTTACCCAATGAAGGTATAAGCTACTTCAAAGGCTTACCTGAAAATTACGGTAAGTATAACCCAACTACTGGACTTGTCACACCTTCACTCGACAAACAGCGAGAGCGAGATTTTCAACTACAAGGATGGCGTAAAATAATTTCTCAGCTAGAGCAGGAAGCTAGAGACTATTGTAACAAAAGCGTAGAGTAACAGTTATAGCTTTACATTTGAGCCATGACCCGGATGCCGAAGTGCATTCACAGTTCTTACGTGCAAGCGACTGGCGCCCTCCAGAGGATTAACTACTGCCGACTTCGCCTTACCTCATATCTTGCACCTGGAAATTTGAATGTTAATTCCTTGACTAAGTGCAAGTTCTCTAAGTCGCTCAATATCTTGTAAAAGAAGTAACACTGCTAAATGTGGAAATATAGCTTGAAAAGCAATTTCTGCAGCTTCACCCCAGTCAGGTAAGTCTAAGTTGGTGCCATTGGCCGATAAATAAGCCCAGTGTGCCAAAACATAAGATATGAGCGATAATACCAACCAACGATAAACCCCTAAGAGGGTTCCTTGCCCAAAGCGGTGCAACCCGAAACGCGCGACGTGAAAGTTGTGCGTAGGCGCAGTAGCGCATTTGACTGAGAAGCCTTCTTCTCCTGGGGTTCCTTCCCTCCAGTCCCTATGTAAAAGGGTCATCGACCCCGCCTATATCAGTAGTAAGAACCTACGATTGTAGCCAATGAAACTGATAGAATGCAAGGCACAGAAGCCCTTCTAAGAGAGTACCGCTTGACAAGTCGGGCAAAGGGAAGTTTGGTAAGGGATTAGCGATAAGCGAACCGTTACAAGCCTCGTCATTTGCAGATGAGTGAAAGTAGCACCCTGCTACACAGGTACTGACCACACTCTAACCAAAACGGTAAATAGGACGGGTCAAAGATTGTTTTGGCTTTGACAGCGAAGGACAACGCTCCTATCGGGGTACTGACGGAATCCACCCAAACGCACGTCACACGCACGAAACACGGTAAGCCCCAATGGTTCTTATGGTAAGGTCGAAATCATAAGTAGGTCAACCGCAAGGAAGACGGAACTACTAGGGGGGTAAAGGAGGTTAGAAAAAGCGAATGCCCTTGGTAATGCAGGGGATAAGAGTTGAAACATCACTCTACGTTGAAAATACGGCTGACTTCTGACTGGTCTCAAACGGTAATACTGAGTAAAAGTTTCAAACTTTGATGAAAGATAGAGCCAACAAAGGAATCGGAGTCAACGGACACCTTGAAGATTGGTCTTCCATTGATTGGAAGGCAGTAAAAAAGCGTGTTAGAAACCTAAGACAAAGAATTTACCGTGCAACCCAGAACGGACAATGGAACAAGGTGCGTAGCCTAATGAAATTGATGCTGCGTAGCTTCTCTAACCTGCTACTGTCTGTGCGAAGAGTTACCCTGGAAAATGCGGGCAAGAAGACGGCTGGTGTAGATAAACAAGTTGTACTTACACCCGAACAAAGGGTAGAACTGGTTAAAGAAATGGGAGAATATTCCTTATGGCAGGTTCGCCCGACCTTAAGGGTATATATACCTAAGAACAACGGAAAAAAGAGACCATTAGGAATACCCACAATCCGCAACAGAGTAGCCCAGGCAATCGTCAAAACCGCCCTGGAACCTAGTTGGGAAGCCCGGTTCGAGGCAAACTCGTATGGGTTCCGCCCCGGCAGAAGTACCCTAGACGCTATAGAACAAGTCTTCAACAGACTCGGTGTAGGTCACGATAAGTGGATACTCGATGCCGATGTGAAAGGGGCATTTGACAATATTAGCCACGAATATTTGCTCAAAACAATCGGTCTTGTACCGGGTAGAGAGTTAATTAAACAGTGGCTAAAAGCAGGATACGTAGAAATGGGTCAATTACATCAAACCGAAAGCGGTACGCCACAAGGCGGCATTATTAGCCCTTTGTTAGCAAATATCGCCCTACACGGTATGGAAGAATTCTTATCACAATTTGTCGTAAAGATAAGAAGATTCAATGAACGTGGAAAAGTGATAAAAACGCAAACAAAGGAAAGATATGGTTTCGTCCGTTTTGCCGACGATTTCATAATTACCGCCCGGAATAAAGAGGATATTGACTACATTAAACCCTACATCTCTGGTTGGCTTAAAGACAGGGGACTGGAGCTTAATCAAGATAAAACTAGAATTGTCAATATTGAAGATGGGTTTAATTTCCTCGGATTCAATATCAGACAAAATAAAGGTAAATGTCTAACTAAGCCCCAAAAGGAAAAAGTTCTAGCCAAACTCAAAGAAATTAGAGAATGGCTAAAGCGAAATCCAGATGTGCCACCTGAAGCCGTAATAGCCAAACTTAACCCAATCATTAGAGGATGGGGTAATTACTACAGATTTGGGGTTAGTAAAGAAGTCTTCTCATACTTCGACCATCAAGTATGGAAAGCGCTCTATAGATGGGCACTAAGGAGACATTCTAAAAGAAGAAAGAAATGGGTAACAAAGAAATATTTCAACAAAAAGAATGGTTGGAAATTCTTTGCTAAAACCAAGGACAGAAGAGGAAAAACAAAAACGATTTCAATCGTTAAACTGTCCGAAATTCCCATTCAACGCCACGTCAAAGTAAAAAACTTTGCGTCGCCAGATGACCCCACACTGCATGAATATTGGAAAGACAGAGGCACTCGGTACGGAAAAACTCGTTGGATTAAAGATTCAAAACTTTATAAAGTAGCCGAGCAACAAAACTGGACTTGCCCAATCTGCGGTGAACACTTGTTCAACGGAGAAGAAATCGATACGCACCATATTACAAAGGTTCAAGATGGAGGAAACGATAATATCAAAAATCTCGTACACCTCCATAAAGCCTGCCACCTAGCCGTACACAGCGGCAAACGTTCTGGTAAGCCGAGGCTTGAGCCGGATGATTCGTAAGAGTCTTGTCCGGTTCTTAGGGGAGGGAGATGCAGCGATGCAAGCTCCCTTACCCGACGGTGTTTTGCAGTTTTAAACCAGCCCTCTATCTGCCATCTCCGTTTTCCCCACCAAGAAATAGTGCTAGCTTTGAGAGCTTTTGTTGAAATAACAAATCGTTTCTCATACTTGCCATCATGGCGTTTAAAATAATACCAGGATATATAAACAGGAAACTTCAAACCCTGAAGGTAAAGCTGTTGTCCACGCTTGTGTAATTGAGCGACACTGCGGCCATCAACGCGCCTTGCGAGTACAAGCGATGCCCGCAATTATGTGATATTTTTTCTCTCTAACACCATGTATAAATTGGATACTGCCGAAGCCTGTATCTACTAGAACCATTACCTCCTTAAAATGCTTGGTTAATTTTTTTGGTAAAGATTTAACCATTTTTAATCCCAGCCTTGCCGGGGAAGTGGCGCCTTTTCCTCTCCAAACGCGGAAATTCCAAGGTATTCGCCAGCGACCAACAACCAGATACACTACAACCAAATGTAAGCCTCGTTTTCCGTGGTATACACTGATTAAGTTTTCAAGCGCCTTAAATTTTCCGAATTTCTCCAAAGTTGTCAGGTCAATAATAACTTGTAAAAATGGTTGGCGCCAAGCGCGAACGCTCAGATAAAATCTCCTTTATAATACGGTAACGAGAAGTGCGAATTACGCCTCTAGTTGACCAATTGTATATATTGAGAAATCTGCTTAAGGCGCTAGCTGATTTACTTTTGCTGTGTTGAGGTAAAGGATAACCCTGTGCTTCTAAGAACATCCCCAACATTGCTTCGAGATTTTCTTGTTGGTAGATAGAAGGCATCAATGACAGCAAAGTGTAAACTAGATTTGTCCCGCGCCTAAGAATTGAAACCATATTTTCTTGCTGAATTTTTACGTAATATTTCAACGCCCTTTTTCTCATGTTTTGGTGCCACAATGCAAATAAAATTCATTCCTACTTACTACTAGCAGTATATTTGTATGTTATTTTTCCAAATCAGCGGTGCCACTATCAAATCAAAATTTTAGAGGTGAATTACGTATTAATATGGACTTAAGTTGTAAAAAATGTATTTTAAATACTTAAATAAAAAAATTATATTGTTGTTATACTTTTACGGTCTCTAATTGGCTTTATACGGGTTTTCACGTTAGGTGCAAGATATGAGTAAATGCTTTATTAGGAAAAGATTTACTTTATAGCGCTACTGGTCATGCAACGGGTTTAGAGTGTTATATTGACTTTGCCAAGTCGCAAGAGGAAGAACGATGCGATTTTACTTTTCTAAGTGCAAAAGAAATTCAGGAAGAGGTTAATGATAGATGCCAAACACAAACACTTAAAATCAAGAAAAAATATGACATTAATAAAGATAAAGAAATTGAAGAGCTATCCCAAAGATGTCAGCAAATTATAGAAGAGGAGGGAGGTTCAAAAAGCACCGAAAGGGCAGAAGAAGCAAATGGATTACAAGAGTTATTAAATGGATTCAAAGAGAATCGTAAATATATTGATGAGCATTATAATAAAACTTTTGCAATGGAAGAGCTAGGTCTTACGCCACAAGATGCACATAAATACGCGCGTCGAGGTAGTAATAGTGCTGTTCTTCAGCGCATTACATATTATTGTCATCACACATTATTAGAGGATGGTAACGTCTTAGTTGATCTACCAGGAATTGATGCTCCTGTACAAAGAGATGCAGAATTAACAGATCGGAAGGTTGCAGATACAAACACTTCCAATACTGCTCGGTTAACGATTTTTTTCGTGATTTTGGGCATGTAGAGACGCGATTAATCGCGTCTCTACGAGGTTTTGGGTTTATCGAATTTTCTTAACCGAGCAGTATTGCAAACACTTCTGCTGTTATTTGCGTAATGAAAGCAGATCAGGAAGGAGAAACAGAAACCGCAGAAAAGAAGTTGATAAAAGCAATGCGGGATAATTCAGGCATACGTGATCGCGTTTTTTACGTCTTTAACCGCATTGATAAAACTTGGCGTAGCTCAATTTTAAAACAAAAATTAGATGAACTGATTAGCAATAATTTTAGTTATGCTTCAAGAGGGATATATGAGACAAGTGCTTTACTAGGCTACTGGGCAAGCCTAATCAAAAACACAAATGAAGGCGACTGTTGGGGAATTGATTCTATTTTTCAGGAAGAGCTTTCCAAAAATTCGAGTCATAATGAAAATACGCATCCATTTGTCTTGGAGTTTTTAGACTACTGTGACTCAGATAAATTACCTTCTGATAAATTTTCAGACATTGCAAGGTCTAAAAAAGAAACTAAAAATCAACAATATGTTAAAATTCTTGTTCTTTATCGTACTGATATAATTGACCAGTTATATCAAGATAGCGGAATTCAAGATTTTAGAAATGCTATTACGCGCTATCTGACCGAAGAAAAGCGACCAGAACTCTTTATGGCTTTAGCTCAAGACATTAATGACCTTTGTGAAGATATTTACCAAAATTATCGAGAAGAATACTGCCTACAAAAAAAATTACCTGCCAATGTTGAAGAAGTTACACAGTATGAATTAGAAAATATAAAACAAGAAGCTAAACTAACCATTGACCACATTAACCCTCTTGCTCGTGGCGGCTCAAACGATATTAGTAACTTGCAAACTCTATGTCGCATTTGCAACAACAAAAAAAAGACAAACTTGATAACCGATTTAAGCGTCGCTTTACCAAATAACTACAACTATAGGTCAATATCAGTTTACTAGTTTACTCCCTATTCTTTATTTTAAATAAATAATTTATACAGTAGTTTTGCGTATAAACACTTTCTACAAGTACAGCATCAACTCTTGGTTCCTATACAGTTAATTTAGGCGCCGAGAGCATCCAATCTACGATAAATTATTAGTCCAATCCCTTGCTCAATCTGTATTCGCGAATGTTGGGTTTCCACAAGCGTTGCCAACTTACGGCTTATGCACTGGCAAAATTATATTGAAGAATGCAACTAATGACAGCACATGTGCTATCATAACTAGATGTCAATTAAAATTGTGGTTGATACTAGTGTTTTTATAAGTGCGCTTATTAGCTCTACGGGTTCCAGTAGAGAACTAATTCGACGCTGCTTAAAAGGCGAATATCAGCCTCTAATGGGAAACGCTCTATTTTCTGAATATGAGTCAGTCATGACGCGAGAAGAAATTCTCACCAAATGTCCTTTGACTAATGCAGAAATTTCTGTCTTACTCGCATCGTTTATGAGCGTTAGTGAATGTGTGTTTATTTACTACTTATGGAGACCTAATTTAAAAGATGAAGCTGATAATCACCTAATTGAATTAGCAGTTGCTGGTAATGCTCAAATTATTGCCACTCATAATACTAAAGATTTTCATAATCCCGAATTGTTATTCCCTAACCTATCCATCTTAAAACCTGAAGAAATTATTAAGAGTTAAACACGTAATGGCTACTTTAACTATTCGTTTACCAGACGAAAAACATAATAGATTAAAAGAACTTGCCCAATCTAAAGGCATAAGCGTTAATAAGCTGATTGAAGAATTGTCCACCATCGCTTTAGCAGAATTTGATGCCCACACCAGATTTAAAGCAATGGCTGCAACTGGCAATCCAGAAGAAGGCTTAAGAATATTGGCTAAACTTGATACTCTCATGGAATAAGGATAAGAGAACTTGTAGTTTATGTGATAAAAAATAAATAATTAAAGAAAATACATAATTTTTTCCATGTACAAAAAGAAATGGAGCGAATAAACATTTCTGTGCCTTGAGTTCAATCAAGTTATGGTCGCAAGTGATATTGACACAGCAGTTATCATTACTGTCTATAAAACTGGTAAAGTAAAAAACTAGAGGCAAGAATGAAAATTACCTACTCGCCAGAAGTCGATGTTTTGAGAATCGTGTTTAGTCAGGCGCCAATAGAAGAAAGTGACGAAGAAAAACAAGGTGTGATATTTGATTATGACATAAATGGAAATATTGTTGGCTTAGAAATATTAGATGCTTTCCAAAGAATGAATAATCCACGTTCTGTAGAATATTTTATTCCCACACATTAATTATTTGATTCGTTAGACCGTAACGCCCTCCGGTGCCAACTTGACAAGTAACAAGCCTAACCACAATGGCCATTGCTATTAGCAGTTATAGTAAAATAAACAGATTTTTATTTATAAAGAGTATCTTGAGGAGATTTACTTGAAGCTGCCAAATTATTATCAGGCGGTCGTACCTGAGAGGAAAATCACAGCGTATTTGTTGTCACCTACCCATCCCGACGGAAGCGGTAAGGAGAAATTTTTCACAGCATTTGGTTTTTCCTTAGAAGAATGGGAAAGACTTGCAGCAGCATTAGTCAGCCATGTTGCAGACAATGATGTTACAAAGGTAGAAGATTCGCCGTTCGGAACCAGATATGTTGTAGAGGGAACTATTATTTCCCCAGATGGTAGGAATCCTTTTCTGCGCTCTGTATGGTTTATTGGAACAGGCGAAGATATTCCTAAATTTGTTACTGCTTATCCGCTCAAGGTATAATTACAATGATTACAGAACTTGATAGAGTTATCCTCACAACTAACATACCCGATTACGGTTTGGAAACTGGTGATATAGGTACAGTAGTTTTAGTGCATCAAGGTGGCAAAGGCTATGAGGTCGAGTTTGTGACTTTAAGTGGAGAAACTATAGTAGTAGTTTCGTTATTTGCAGAGCAAGTACGTTCTCTAAGCAGCAGGGAAATTGCACACGCACGGGTATTGGTGTAACCAGAGCAATCTAGTCTTAAGTTTACACTTTCAGCAGAGGCGCCTCAACTGATAATAAAACTGTTGGCGCCAAACTTCAATTCCAATTTTGAGCTTATTAATAGTTGCCACCATAATTCTCTGCATTTCTTCAACATCATCCGAGTTGGAATGCAATCGAAACATTTATAATTACTAACCAATTTTGTTCCAATGCTAGGAGGTTTGCCCAATTTAACACACGGTATCAGGCGCCGTAACCTAAAACAAATAAACTGTCTGTTACGTGTTAAATGATATTTAAAACATTGGGAACCTCGGCACCTCCACCCAACCTACAACCCAAGCATGAATAACCCATCCGTTACATCCGTTGCATCCGTTGCCAAACTATGCTACAATAATACTACACTCGCAAACAGGTACAAACATATGGACATTATTATTCCCATTACAATATCACCCACACCCCACATTTCCAACGATAATAGTGAAAATCTGACCCTATATAAATCCAAGCAATTAGTACAGTGACAGAAGCAAAAAGTTACAAAGACACAGTAAATCTTCCGCAAACGAAATTTGACATGCGCGCGAATGCGGTGAAGCGAGAGCCTGAAATCCAGAAGTTTTGGGAAGACAACAACATATACGGGCGCCTCTCAGAAGAGAACCCAGGCGAATTATTTATACTGCACGATGGACCACCCTACGCAAACGGTTCGCTGCATATAGGTCACGCTTTAAATAAAATTCTCAAAGATATCATAAATCGCTATCAGCTATTGCAAGGTCGTAAAGTTCGTTATGTACCGGGTTGGGACTGCCACGGGTTGCCTATCGAACTAAAGGTTCTGCAAAATATGAAACAAGCAGAACGGCAGGAATTAACACCTTTAAAGTTACGGCAAAAGGCTAAAGACTTTGCCATGCAAGCTGTTAATGAGCAGCGTGAAGGTTTTAAGCGCTACGGTGTATGGGGTGATTGGGAACACCCGTATTTGACAATGGCGCCTGAATACGAAGCTGCACAAATCGGTGTATTTGGGCAGATGGTATTAAAGGGATATATATATAGAGGGTTAAAGCCTGTAAACTGGAGTCCCAGTTCGAGGACTGCTTTGGCTGAAGCTGAGTTGGAATATCCAGAGGGACATACTTCCCGGTCTTTGTATGCTGCTTTCCCAATGACAAGTTTATCGGATGCAGTCAAAGATAAGTTTAACGAGTATCTACCTGATTTGGGTGTTGCTGTCTGGACGACCACACCTTGGACAATACCTGCTAATTTGGCTGTTGCTGTAAACCCAGATTTGGATTATGCAGTAGTTGAGGCGCCAGTCGAAGGTATCAATTTTAAATATATAATCGTTGCAAATGATTTAGTAGAACGTTTATCTACGACTCTCAGCACACAATTAACAGTAAAAACCACTGTTAAAGGGAAAGAATTAGAACATTCTACTTACAAACATCCTTTATATGACCGCGAGAGTCCGGTAATCATAGGAGGAGATTATATCACTACAGAATCTGGTACAGGATTAGTACATACGGCGCCTGGCCATGGTCAAGAAGACTATATAGTTGGGCAACGTTATGGTTTACCTATCTTGGCGCCAGTCGATGATGGTGGTAATTTTACTGCTGAGGCTGGACAATTTGCTGGTTTGAATGTACTTGGTGATGGCAACCAAGCAGTTATCGATGCTTTAACACAAGCAGGTTCTTTATTAAAAGAAGAACCATATCAACATAAATACCCTTACGACTGGAGAACTAAAAAACCCACAATATTCCGCGCAACTGAACAATGGTTTGCATCGGTAGAAGGGTTTCGTGACGAAGCACTCAAAGCTATCTCTGAAGTACGATGGATACCTGCACAAGGTGAGAATCGTATCACACCAATGGTAGCCGACCGTTCGGACTGGTGTATATCACGTCAGCGTAATTGGGGTGTACCTATCCCTGTATTCTACGATGAGGAGACAAACGAACCTTTATTGAACGAGGAAACCATCAACTACGTTCAAAAAATCATCGCAGAAAAAGGTTCAGATGTATGGTGGGAGTTGTCGGTTGAAGAATTATTACCTGAAAAATACCGCAACAACGGGCGCCGATACCGCAAAGGAACCGATACGATGGATGTATGGTTCGACTCTGGTTCATCGTGGGCAGCAGTTGCCGAACAGCGAAGTGAGTTACATTATCCTGTAGAAATGTATTTAGAAGGTTCCGACCAACACCGAGGATGGTTCCAGTCGAGTTTATTAACCAGCGTTGCCGTACATAACCAGGCGCCATATAAAATAGTGTTAACTCACGGATTTACTCTTGATGAAAAAGGTTTCAAAATGAGTAAATCGCTTGGTAACGTGCTTGATCCAAGTGTTGTTATTGAGGGTGGAAAAAATCAGAAAGAAGAACCACCATATGGCGCCGATGTTTTAAGATTATGGGTATCCTCGGTTGATTACACTTCTGACCAACGATACGGTAAAAATATCATCAAGCAATTGGGAGATATACGCGGAAAAATCCGTAACACCGCGCGGGTATTATTGGGTAACTTGCATGACTTTGACCCAGAGAAACATCTAGTTCCCCTAGACAAACTACCCGCAGTTGACCGTTACATGTTGCACCGCATGACGGAAGTATTCAAAGAAATAACCGATGCATTTGATACTTTCCAGTTTTTCCGTTTCTTCCAAACAGTGCAAAACTTCTGCGTTGTTGATTTATCGAGCTTTTATATAGATATCGCCAAAGATAGACTATATATCAGTACACCCGATGGTTTTAGGCGCCGTAGCTGTCAAACAGTATTGTATTATGCATTGGATAACTTGACGCGCGCGATAGCACCTGTATTATGTCACCTTGCCGAAGACATCTGGCAATTCCTCCCTTACAAAACAGCTTATAAATCAGTATTTGAAGCTGGTTGGGTGAAATTAGATAGTAAATGGGAAAACCCAGAACTAGCAACATTCTGGGAAAAAATGCGCGACATCCGCAATGATGTTAATAAAGTGCTGGAACAAGCGCGCGTTGATAAACAAATCGGTTCATCCTTGGAAGCAAAGGTGTTACTGTACGTAGCAGATGAACAACTACGTTCGGCAGTAAAAGCACTGGAAATAGATACAAATGGCATCGATGAATTAAGATATTTGTTTATCACCTCGCAAGCAACAGTGTTAGATTCAGCACAACAACTTGAAGGGTTGAAATATAACTCAATATCTGAAAATTGGGGTATTGGAGTAGTTGATGCAGAAGGGGAAAAATGTGACCGCTGTTGGAATTACTCTACCCATGTTGGAGAGTCAAAAGAAGACCCGTTATTGTGTGAACGCTGTGTTAGCGCATTAGCTGGAGACTTTTAACAAAACACTCCCAAAAATTGAATGAAACATCTTGTGGGGTGGGCATCCTTGCTCGCCCTTTTATATTGAGGCGCCTGGGTTAACTGGCAACGGATATAACGGATGTAACGGATGAATTATCTTAGGTGCATCAATTATCTAATACAGAACTACGTCATAAAAATTAATACTTTACAGCACTAATGTTCTATATAATTGCTTGAATAGTAAATATTATTACCACAGAGGCACAGAGTTCACAGAAGAATCATTACAACCCACATTCCGCACCCCCAGGCGCCTCTAATTGTCACAAAAGTGTTTTTACTGAGTATTTTCTCTAAATAAAGAGTAAAATAATACTTTTATCATCTGTATAGCCGTATTTTTTACCTAACCTAGATAATATTTATATTCTCAATGATTCTCAATAAATATTCATATTTACTGAATAGATAAAAGTTTATGCTTATTGATATAAAACCTGTACTTAATTTATGCCAAATTAATTAGAAGTTACTAGAATCTGTGACTATAAATTTTAATTAATAGTCTCTATAAAAAATATTTTTTGGTATCAGATTAACAATTATAATAATAACGACAGTTTTCTGGCAGGAAACTCAATATGTATTTTCTTTCTGGAGTTATATTTGATATAGATATTTCGCTATCAAATATAACTAAGTGTATAGATTGAAAACATTGAAATATCCATCTCATGGTTGGATTATTTATAGATTTACCAAGCTGATTTTTGATAGTAGATTTAGTTGCTGATAAAGCTTTTCTCATTTGTCTTTGAGCCAAAGTATATACTAATAAGCATAATCCCATTATCATAGCCATAGCCTCAATCCTTTCCGGAGATTTTAGAAAAATACTATCTGCGAAAAATAAAGCATCTTTAAGAAATCCGGCTCTTCCGTACTTAGCGTGCTAAATCTGCTAAAAAATTAGGTTTAAATTCTTGCTGTGCTTATTTTACAGCCATTATTACCTTTATAAATATCAAATTCATTAAATTTCAACTATAAGTGCTTGTAAGCCTTGGTTATAAAGGAGATTTGTCAATTTTAATTAAAATTTAGCACGTTAAGTACGGAAGAGCCAGATATTCTTTTCTCTAATTGACGTAAATCTGATTTTCGTCTTTCAATACTTTCTACAACTAGCCATCTCTGTTCAACCTCACCATAATTACTTTTAACAACAGAATAATAATATCCTGTTAAAGAACTACTAATAAAATCAGTTGATAATAATGTTGAAACTAGTTATTTTGCCAGCCCTATAGTCATTGGTACTCTAGATAACCATCTTACTTCAGATAACAAATTAATATTTTTTGCGTTATATATAGCTCCATCTGCTACCATTAAATTATTCTCATATAAAGCTTGCTCTATTTTTTCTTTTTTCAGATGTTCTCTATATTCTAAAAATATTTGAGCAAAGCTTGAAGAATCTGCTTGATTTCCAGATGCAGGTTTTAAAAATATTGGTATATCTCCATCTCCTGACGATATTAATTCTATAATAAATTGCTTTAAATCAGGTCTGTGGTCGCGAGAGTAGCCATAGGTTATCTCAATCGCTTGTGGCGCCTTGATTTTAATACCTGATGAATGTTCAAAAATTACGTCTGGTAAATTAGTGCTATACTCACCATGTAAATGCATTGAAGTCGAATCTAAGTGTGACGATTTTAAAGTAATATTAAATTGTTTCATCACACTTATACTAATAGCGAAAAACACCTCTGTCAAACCTTTAATAAACAATTTATCCATGACTCTACCTAATTTATCATCATTCAAATATTCAGGTTTTACTCCTTCTCCTATTAGATATTCACAGCGCAAAGTGGGCGGTGTCGGCTTCCGTCCCGCCCAACTTTGCAAGAGAAGCTTTATCTTGAAAAAATGGTTCTTCCGGAATTAGCGTGCTAAATTTTAATTTTAGTCGGTAACTTTTCTTTAAAATCAAGGCTCACAGGCGCTTATAGTCGTGCATTTTATTTAAAACGCAGTATTGTAGTCAAAAATGGCTGTAATAAAAGCCTAGTAATAATTTCAAGCTTATTTTTAATTAATTTAGCACGCTAAGTACGGAAGAGCCGCGAAATCCATGCTGATTGCCAACTTTTGCATGAGTTACTCGGTAATTTTTACTTGTCATACCCAATATTACTATTACGTTATAATATCTGTTATAACATTTTGAGATGGCGCCAACGCGAATTGCACTACATCTAGTTTTTTGCCTGTGTAGGCGCCTGTGTAGACTTGAAACCCGCTCCCACACTTGACCTGAGCAATACTATTCAGGCGGTCGTCAGATGGTGCCGTGCCTCTTTACTACCCCAAAAATTCCACTCGTGAATGGGTAAGAACTGTGAAGTCAACTGTATGTTATGCTAAACTCACTAGTTTTTTGTTTGTTCAAGAAGTCGAACTGTAAAGTTACAAAGAGACTGATTAACTTGGGCTTTAAACTCTGCTGTCAGCGCTTAATATTTTATGACAGATTTACAAGTTGTAGCAAATTTTGAAGAATTAATATTAAACTTACAAACAGAAGTCGCAGCTTTGATAATGGGGTGTATTGAAAATGCTCTTGACTATCGACAAAAAGCATTATCGATATATTCTATCCTTATAAAGGGTCAATTAGTAAAGCCCAAAATGGACAAGAAAAAAACAATTGCTGTAAGCGAGAACATTGGTGTAGTTAGTGGCTGGAATTCATTAAACCCTAAATGGACAGTGTTGATAGCTGAAAATAATGGTATATTATTATTACAAAACGAAACATTAATTAAAGAATTTTATCAAAATAATATATAAGAATTTAAGAGATATGGTTATGAAACAAAAAAATGGGATTTGGATTCAGAGTTAGAACCTGGTCGTCACTATCGTTCACATGCAGAAAAACAAATATCAGTAATTAAACCTTGTAATTCTATTGGTGTTTCTAAGGGTATATGTGAAGAGGATTGTTATCCTTACCTTTGTGCTTTAGCTATTATTAGACAACAATATATTGCCGTTGCTGACCCAAACGGTGTCTATCTATTTTACAGTAACGGCCAAGTAAAATTTGTTTATCATAAAATGTAAAAGTAAATAGAGGTATAATCTATATGGCTATTCCTTCAACGTTAAAAAAATTAATTGTAGATGCGCTTTCCAATGTACACTCACACCCATCACACGATTTAAATCTTGGTTATCGTCATGCCATCTGGGCTGCTTTTGGGGATGATGAGTATGGTTACAGGCGCCGTGCCATGCTAGCTTTAACAACAGTCCGTCATGTACTTCCTATCTGGAAAAAAAAATTTCCTTACGATGATAGACCCGAATATATTCTTAATCTTGCAGAAAAGGTGCTTGCTGGGACTATTAGTGCAGAAGTTGCGAATACTGAGAGCGAGCGTCTATGGAGGGAAATGCAACAGTTGGGATATGGTGGTCATGGTATGGCTTTTACTGTTGGATGCGCTGCGGTCGCTGCCCTTGATAAAGCTATTGATGATGAGAACTTTGACTACTTCGACATTGACTTGAATTTAACAGATAACGAAGATACTGAAGGTAACGATAGTAGCTTCTTTGCTGCTTGTGCATATGCGGATGGAGCAGTGTGGAAAACTGTATCTGGAGAGCAAAACCCTGCTAAACGGTTAGAATTTTGGGACTGGTGGTTAACACAAGCTGTGGAAGCTGCTTGGTCTGCTGTAGAAGATGACTCAAATGTTAATTTGGTTTTAGTAAAAGAGGCATCATAGCACGCCTGCCTTTTTGGCAAGTTTTATTTCGGACGACTGAAAATCATCATTTGTATCTGACCCTGTTCTGCGTTAACTATGCTTTGGTTGTTTCTTGGGTAAGTTGCGCTTTTCCATTAAAGATTTTAATGTGTTAGAAAGTTTACAACGGTTAGTAGAACTGCGAAAAAGTGTCACAACCTTTCTCAGCTATAACTGTGTGGTTGAATCTTTGATTTAAGTGTATTAAGGAACAGGAACAATGAAAAGTAAAACAGAAACTATTCGTAAAATGGTTAGTTATCTAAATAATGAAGACAAAGACGGTGGTTTTTGGTTGCCTAATATTCAACGTCCCTTTGTTTGAACAGAAGAACAAATCGAGCGCTTATTTGATTCGATTATGCGCGAATATCCCATCAGTACACTTTTAGTTTGGCGTACTAAAGCTCAAATTAAATGTCGCAAATTTATTGACAACTATCAAAAAAATCTGAAATTATCGACCTTTTACGTTCCTGAAAACGAGAAAGCCAAGTTATTAGTTCTTGACGGACAACAGCGTTTACAGAGTTTCTTTATAGGTTTAAAAGGAAGTTACGAGCAAAAAGAATTATTTTTTCATGTCCTTAGTGGAGATTTAGCGGCGCCAGAAGATATTCGTTATCAGTTTAATTTTTTTAAGCCTACTGATGCTAAATTTCCTTGGATTAAGTTTAAAGATATTGTTTTTAAAAATGAAAGTATTTTGGATATTGCAGAAGGGATTATTGAAAATAGTTTTGTCGAGTTAACAAAGGATGAGAAAAGACGTATTCATAAAAATATTGATGGTGTTATCCGACATTTTTGTACCAATGAGCTTTTAATGTATCAGGAATTAGACAGTGTTGATAATCCTGAAATATATAAAGAGGATGATGTAGTTGAAATTTTTATTAGAGCTAATTCTGGTGGTACTCAATTAGGTAAATCTGATTTACTATTTTCTTTATTAAGTACGAGTTGGGAAGATGCAGATGCAAGGCTTGAGGACTTACTAGACGAACTTAATAAAAGTGGTTATAATTTTACCAGAGACTTTATTTTAAAAACCTGCATCACTTTGCTGGATAAAGGCGCCCGTTATGAAGTTAACAAGTTTAGAGACGGAGTTACCAGGGAAGAAATTATTAATAACTGGGGTAATATATCTAACGCTATAAAAGACGTTAAAGACTTTTTGTTCGGTCAAACCTTTCTCCGCAATGATAAAGCTGTTCCCTCTTACTTAGCTTTAATTCCAATTATTTATTTTCGCTATCACTATCCAAAAAAATGATCTAATATTAAGCAATTAGATAGCTATATATTAAAAACATTTATTACAGGAGCTTTTAGTGGAAATCCAGATAATTTAATTGATAAATTAACTAGGAAAATCAAAGAGATTGAAGTTTTTGATGTTCAACAGATGTTTGGTGTAATTCGAGCAGATGGACGCAGCTTAGAAATTACACAAGAAACTATTTTGTGTCAAGATTATACTTCTAAGTTAATTCATTTGTTTTTTAATTTATGGTATAAAGATTTTAGTTATCATCCAAGTTACGAAGCTAATTTACCGCAGATAGACCATATATTTCCTCAATCTTTACTGCGGACAGTCAAAGATATTAATCCATCTAATGGTCACAAAAATATTCTTAGATATAAACAATTTGACCGTGACCAGATTGCTAACTGTATGTTGTTAACCGCCAAAGAAAATGGTGCAGGAGCGAAGAGAGATATTCCCCCAGAAGATTGGTTTAGTAGTAAAGACGTTAGTTATTTAAATTTGCATCTTATTCCTAACAACCCCGATTTATGGAAGTTAGAAAACTATGCAAAATTTATTGAAGCTAGGCAAAAACTAATCATAGAGAAATTTAGCGATATGATTCAAGCTGTAACCTAAATTCTACAATAAAATATTGACATTTAAGGATGATGATTTGGATTATCGGTTAGTAACCCAAGAGCTTGAGCAATATTACTAAGGCGGTCATCAGATGTGAGAAAAATCAAAGAGATGGATTGCTGTTTCGAGAAAACAGGTTGAATTTTTAGTACTGATGCCAACTGTACAGCATCATAAGCGCGCAAAGGATACTGCCCAACCAGTTGACCCGCAGTTTCTACTAGTTTGGCATCGAGTTCAATAACTTGGTACTGATTATTTAGGTCAAAGCGAAACCTCTGAATAATCAAGGCTCTATCGGTGGGGGTCAAAGTACCTTCCCGTTCTCTTCTCGCCAGCGCACTCAAAACTTCTACCCAAGTAATTCGAGCAATAAATAATAAGTTGCTCTCTTGGGGAGCGCAGAGCGATTGTATCCAGGCACTACCAGTTTCCGGCACATACAGTTTTACAAGGGCGCTGCTATCTACGAAGTAAGCGGTCACATTAAACCTCGTTCTTCAATAATGATTTCGGAAAGCGGTTTGCCTCCTGACGCTTCCAGTCTTTGGGTTAGTTCACGCCACGCTTCTTCTGAAACTGGCTCAACATCGTTGCTTCTTTGTGGAGGTGTTACCAGTCCCTCTGCCACTAGTGACTGAATTATTTTTTCGGCACATGAAGATGCTTCTTCTGTTAAAACGAAGAGTCGCACAGTTTGCCCATCAGTTAGTGACAAAGGATTTTGGGGGTGCAGCATCCCGTTAGAGTAGACAGCAGTAATAATTTCTGACATAGTTGGCGTACTTTTAGACTTTGCCTGTATTTAAATTAGCGTACCTTGGGAAAAGTTGCTGCAAGTCACCCAACTGGAGCGGCGCCTCAGAAGACGCATGTCCCTACCCTCAAACTTAACTTTACTACCCCAAAAATTCAAAGTATTGATTGATGAATTAAATAGAGCTTTGAATATGATAGAAAGCTCAACTGTTAATGCATGGGATTTAATTGAATCTATTATTTACGAATGGCACGAAAGCGCTATTGCAATATCGAGTCCTGAACTGCTAACTGCTTTTAATGATGAAACTGATGAAGTACCATTAACTCCACCATCTGTTGATAATGAGAAATAAATTTTTATGTCTGAAATTCCCGATGAAAAAGAAATAAGTGAAGAGAATTTAGAGCCATCAGAAATTGAACTGACGGTGCCTAAATCATCTAATATAAACAAAATCTGGAAAGTTGTTGCTAAAAACAAAAGGGTTAATAAGGAATGGGAAGATTTAATGCAGCGTAGTCCTCAAAACACTGCTCGTTGCTACCAAGATTTATGTACATGTTACTAGTTTCTACGACGTGTATTTTGGTCTTTACGGAAAATGCGGTGAAATTATTCGCCCCACAAGTGGCGATAGGTATGTCGTCCAGCAATTAACCCGCTAGTATGATCATTGATGATAGTTGCATACCGAGGCCTCAGTATATTTTCGTAGCTGTTACATTAGCAGTGATTATCAATTTCGCGCCTCTAGCTTCAAAATTTTCGTTTCTAAAAATATGGTGTAAATATGGTGTATAATTGCACCAGATGTTTAAAAGAAAGATTATGACCCGCCAAAGCATTTCACTTACACCCCCAAATGATGCTTGGTTAAAAGCACAGGTGGAGAGTCAGGAGTACGCTAGCAAAAGCGATGTGATAAATGACCTGATACGCAAGGCTCGTGCCAAACAAGAGGAAGTTGAAGAAATCCAAAAAAGGCTAATTCATGCAGAGCAAAGCGGCTTTGTCACTCCTGACCGCCAGTCCATTCTTTCAGAATTTAAGAAAGAGCTGAACAGTAATGGCTAATTATAAATTGACGATCAGATATATCTTAATGAACAAAAAAATTATCAGCATACTTTAGTTCTCTACAATGAAGAAAAAACTAGAGCAACTCAATTAGTTGTCCAGCGTGATGAATGGCAACAACGCGCGGTTACAAATGAATCTCAACTTGTTCATGTTAAGCAAGATGTCGAAACTTATCAAGTTGAGATGAATGAGCTAAAACAACGCGCAGCAGTAAATTACCAAAAATATCTTGATGAACAGAAAAATTCTCAGAAGGCTTTACATGATTACCATGAAGCAAAAGCAAAAGCAACTGAGTTAATTGCCCAACGTGATGAATTGCAAAAACGCGCCGAAGAAAATCAAAAAGCCGCATATGAGCTTATTCAAGTTCAGCTAGATTTGCAAACTTACCAAGTTAAGGTTAATGAATTAGAAGAAAGCGCGGCAAAAAATTATCAAATATATCTTGATGAGCAAAAAAATTATCAAGAAGCTTTAGCTCGTTACAATGAAGAAAAAGCTAGAGCAAATGAATTACTTGCCAAATATGAAGAAGTAAGTTCTGAGCGAGATAATTATTTGACTTTATATAATGAGGCACAAACACAACTAAAATTCGAGCGACGTTCTAAGGCTAGTATTAAGGGATGGGAAACTCGTCGTAAAGCTGAGAACGAAAAGCTAAAACGGGAAATTGCCGAGATGGTTGTTCTGTTACGCGAATCTTTAACAAGTAAGGATGAAGCAATAAATAATCTTTATGTTGTTGCAGAGCGTATGGATAAAATTCAATCTTTGGTTGATTCGGTGGAAGAGGACACAACAAGCAATCCTGTCGGGTTAGTACAAAAATTTCAACGTATTTGGTTTGCTATTAAAGAAATACTTTCGGAGTAAACAAGCACTTTTATGAGCAAAAAATCCGCATCGACAAGAACTCAAGGCAAACCGAAGTTGGGAGAGCAAATCCGTAATATTGCCGATAGACTGAAACAAGAGACTGAGATACAGAAAAAAGCAACCTCGCGTATTTTAGGCGCCGCTGCCCAAATATCCGCAAATCACGAGCAACTTATAGATGAGGTAGTTGAGATGGTAAGAGAAGACCTTGAACAACAAACCCAAGCATCTAAAAGTCATATTTATACAGTTGAGATTCTCAAGCAACAGTTTAAAACATTAGGCGAAGCAAAAGACAACTTTAAACTAAAAGCCACTAGTTGGGAATCTCTTGCTAATAAAGTAAATGAAATATTTTCTCAAAAGCTTATAAGTGAGGGTAAACTTCAGCTACATCAAGTTTTGGAAATAAATAACATACAAAAAGCTGAATGTGAACCAAGTAATATTAAAGGATTGACAGTTCATTTAGAAGCAGATGTTGCAGAAATGTTTCCCAACTCTCAAGCAGTAAACGAAGCCTTGCGTTTTCTGATTAGAGTCACAAATAAAAATCCCTGCGGGAAAACCTCCGATTTACGCGCGTTGTAGAGACGCGATTGAATCGCGTCTCTACGGTGATATATTTTTATAATTCATATACGTATAAGGTACGCTCAATGCCGTCACAAATCCAGTGGTTCTAGAAATTTGAAAGCAATCGCATGAGCATCAGCATCGTTGATCCCTAATGTCTTGAGAATAATTTTAGCAATCTGTTCCGGGTAATCTGGCTCTGCACGTCCTTCGAGAATGCTGTGGATTGCCATTAGTCCAGTTCCCAAAACTAAATCAGAAACTGCCTGTAAACTATCAACTTGAAAACGGTTCAGTCTTATACCAGCCTCTAAGTCTGTCATCATTCCTCTTTCCATTGTCTCACTTAATGGCGCCGCGACTAATCCAATTCTCACAATCACCCATCCCCAAGTCGAATCCCGAATCGCTTGATGCAGAAATTGACGAATGGCAATTGCTAAACGTTCAGCAGGGT
>NZ_JBXXZH010000050.1:0-44427 GCF_059640475.1 Calothrix sp. CBUCES-K 9914 | reverse complement strand
AAATCAGTTTGGGTTGCTTCCCGACTACCCCACCAAGCGATAATCAACCCACCCCCTAAACCACCCAAACCACCTAACAAAATACTCAAGGGTGATGGAAACACTCTGAGCAGCATAAAACCAGCGAGGAAAAATAACCAGTATTTCAACCCCGCATCAATTCCTTCTGAAGTCGCAACATTAGGTTGTTGAGGTCCACTTTTGTTCGCTTCGCTTATCCAACCAATTGTAAAGCCACCCAAAATACCTAGAAATACACTCCAGGCAGGTTGCCATCCAACCAGTAGCAAAATTAGCGTTAGAAACAAGCCAAATATTAGCTGGTTAGAAAAGTTCGGAGAAATCGGCAGCGGATTACTTTTTTTGTCTGGTGCCATGATAAAAAGGCTATAGGCGAATTACATCATCTAATTGTGCCGCTAGTGGTTGAGTTGTGTCCAAGATTTTTATATAACTTTTCTCACTAGCTGTAAATGCTTCTAATGATTGTAGCTGTGATGACAGCAAATTAACCGTTGCATCCGCTATATCCCCACTCCGATTATTCAACCGCTCACTAAGTACTTCTACTGGCGCCGTACACTGAATGATTTTAATTGGAATACCCTGAGTTGTTGCAGCGCTAATTGCATCACCGCGTAACTGTACACGGTCGTACTTCGCATCCAAAATCACATCATAACCTTGACTTGCTAACTTAACCCCCAATTCCAAAAGCCGCGCGTAAGTTTTTGTCGTCATCTCTGAAGTGTACAAATTACTACCACCACGTTCGTATAATGCCACACCCCCTAAGTGCTTGCGTACCGCATCTGAACGTAGGTGAATGGCGCCTATTTGCTTTGCTAAATAACGCGCGGTGGTACTCTTACCCGACCCTGACACCCCCGACATCAATATTAATTGTCCCTTCTGTTTGAGCGTATATTTCCACGCTTGAGTATAATATGCTGCCGCTGTTTTCGATGACTCTTCTTTAACTGCCACAGGTACTCCAGGGTCATCGAGTAAAAATGAAGTCACCTTCGCGCGTACATATGCTTGCCGACTCAAATACAAAGGCAATAACTCTAAACCTTCCCAATCACCAGTTTGCTCACAATAGGTATTTAAAAATATATTAGCTAAATCCTTACGCCCGCGCGCTTCCAAATCCATGATTGTAAACGCAACATCATACATCACATCAACGAAACGAAACGGTTCGTTGAATTCTATACAATCAAACAATAAAATTTGGTTGTGCCACAAACAAATATTCCCCATGTGTAAATCACCGTGGCATTCGCGGATAAACTGATTAGCGATGCGACTAGTAAATAATTCGCGGTTATTTGCAAAAAACTTATCGGTATACTCTTTAGTCTCGTCAAACTGCTGCTGTGTTTGGGGACCACCAATATAATTAACAGTTTGTTCGTAGTTTTGGTCAAATGCCTCTCGAACCGAAGCAACTTCCCCAAAGCTACTAATATAGTCGTTAGTCTCAGTTTTACTATGATAGAGTGCGACAACCCTTCCCAAATCTTCGATATACGATTCGTTAATTTTACCCGACTCGAACATCGTGCTAAATAACCCATCATCAGGAAACTGCCGCATCTTTAAGGCATATTCTACAGCCTCACCCGTGGCGCCGAGTTGGTATTGTGTACCTTCAAGATATATCGGCAACACCTCCAAATACAACTCCGCAGCACTTCGCTTGTTGAGACGCAGTTCCTCATTACAGAAATGTTGCCGTAATTCTAAAGTCGAATAATTCAAAAAGCCAAAATCCACAGGCTTTTTCAACTTATATACATAATCGCCCGTTAATAGAACATACGAACAGTGTGTTTGAATGAATTGTATTGGTTCCTTACACGGATGTGGATAGAACCCTGGTTGCTGCATTTGCTGTATTAATGCGGGAAGCGTTGTGTCAGACATAAGAATTTTTAGGATTTTAGAATTTTACAAACAAACAAATAAACAAACAAACAAGCGTCAGCTTAACAAAAAACCAGGGCATTACCCCTGGTCTATCTAATACTTCGTAAAAACTTCAAATAGTGGAAAATACAGATATGTTGTATCTTTATTAACCTTTACCTAATGAGAAGAAGCTCAAATGATATAATGTGCCTTTTGCAGGATGAGCTTGGACTTCCTTAATTACGGCATTTCCGACCCATTCTCCGTCAGTTATCTTGAGTTCGATTGGTGTATCATTTACGCGCGCTTTTCTGAGTAGAGTTTCAACGGTTTTAGTTTCAATCACAAGCGATACAGATTCAGTACCGTTGTGACCGTACAAATTAGCAGGTAATAATCCTGAACGACGTAAGGCATTAGGTTTGCTGCCTTCAGGTCGCTTTTTACATTCAACAGTCAATGGCATATCAATTTTGTTTTCGATTTTTGCAGCAAATCTTAGTGTAACAGTAGAAAGTGCTGAGTGCTGAGTGCTGAGTAAAAGTTGTTTGGTTGGGAGTGAGGAGTGAGGAGTTAGAAGTTAGGAGTTAGGAGTTATCACTCGCACTCTTTACTCAGCACTCAGCACTCTTTACTCAGCACTCAGCACTCTTTACTCAGCACTCAGCACTCTCTTATGCGCTAATTAATGAAACAGGTGTTCCATCAGGATGTAATAAAGCGCGTTTGGGGCCGTGAATAGGGTCTTCGAGAATAATTGTTTGGTCGCGACTGGCGCCTAATGACACAATAGCGATGGGGACTTCCATCAACTCAGCGAGGTATTTGAGATAGTCCTGCGCTTGTTTTGGTAACTCAGACCAGGAACGACAATCACTAGTTGACACATTCCAACCTGGCATGGTTTTGTAAACTGGACGGCAACGTGCGAATTTACGGGAACTTGACGGAAAATGCTCCGAAAGTTCTCCATCAATTTCGTAAGCGGTACAAACTTTGATTTCGTCGAGTTCGTCGAGAACATCAAGTTTTGTTATTGCCAAACAGTCCATTCCATTGATACGAACTGCGTAACGTCCAATAACTGCATCAAACCAACCACAGCGTCGTTTTCTTCCGGTAGTGGTGCCAAACTCTGCACCTTTAGCGCACAATAATTCTCCCATTTCGCCATCCAATTCGGTGGGGAATGGACCTTCACCAACGCGCGTTGTGTAAGCTTTTGCGACACCTATTACCCGGTCTATCATTGTTGGTCCCAAACCTGTACCGACACAGGCGCCACCTGCAACGGGGTTAGAGGATGTTACAAATGGATAAGTACCGTGGTCAAGGTCTAACAAAGTACCTTGGGCACCTTCAAACAAAATATTACGACGGCGGCGAATTGAGTCGTATATTTTTAACGAAGTGTCAACAACATACTGCCGTAAACGCTCGGCATAACCCAAGTATTCAGCAATAACGGATTCAGTATCTAACGGCGGTATATTATAGAGCTTTTCGAGAATGATATTTTTGTTGTTAATCGTCCAAGATAGCTGAGTACGCAATCCTTCGGGGTCAATCAGGTCTAACATCCTAATGCCTGTTCGCTCCGATTTATCAGCGTAAGTTGGACCAATACCACGACCAGTAGTACCAATCTTGTGACTACCTCTTTGTTCTTCGGCTGCTGTATCAATCAATCGATGATACGGCATTGTAACGTGTGCTGTCTCCGATATCAACAGGTTTTTAGCTGAAATTCCGAGACTTTCCAACTGGTCGAGTTCAGCGATTAAAACCTTGGGGTCAATCACCGTACCACAACCAATTATGCACTCTGTATTTGGATACAAAATACCAGAGGGAATCAAATGCAGTTTAAAGGTCTGACCTTTGACCACAATTGTGTGTCCGGCATTGACACCCCCTTGGTAACGTACTACTACATCTGCGGAGCGACTGAGTAAATCAGTAATCTTACCTTTCCCTTCATCGCCCCACTGGGCACCTATGACAATAACGTTAGCCAAGTGTCTATTTTAAGTTAATCTAAAGTTCCACAAACAACTATTATTACCAGTCGCTTTTCACAATGTCAAGGTTATACCACCACGTTCCAAAAAATTAATCTTTACTATTACAGGCGCCATTCTTAAATTCTAAACCAATTAATTTCTAGCACTTTGTGTGATTTATTGTAGGGTGCGTGACGCTACTATAATTTAAAAACGAAGCGCAATGCTAGTAGCGTCACGCACCTTTGTGTGATTTATTATAGTAGTAGCGTCACGCACCTTTGTGTGATGTATTATAGTAGTAGCGTCATGCACCCTAAAGTTCTGTGTCCTCTGTTGTAAAGAGATATACCAATAAATATATTTATCAGAGAATATTAACTTTTCCTCACCCAAATGTTACAGGTTGAACATAAAAGAGAATAAACTTTGAGTACCTTGATACAGCAAAAGCTTGATAAAAGTAGCTATTGTTATCTTCCCCCATTTCTGGGGTATCAACAGTCAAAGTTATCAAGGGTATGAAGAAGTTGTCTAAGCTTAAAAAACTAACGGCTGTTTTTGGGGCAGTATTCTTCGTTGTCATCATGAACGCCGTCATCTCCTACAGCACTACAGTAAAACTTTACCATCAGCATTCTATAAACGATTCTTTACAGGCTATTATTCAACTCGAACGAAGTTTAACAGCGTTCAATAACACCGAAACGTATTTTAGAACTTACTTAGTCACAAATAATCAAAAGTATCTAACAGCTTATCTTGCCTTCGTTGACCAAACCCAAGCCAGTCTCGAAAAGCTTCAAACATTATCATACGCAACAGATTTAGAGTATATAAATTTACTGAAACAAAAAATTGCTAATAGCTTTAAAACCTTTGATAGTAGAATTAAACTACAAAAAACTCAGAATCAAGATTTGAAATTAGCAACAGAAGAACTATTTGTAGAAGATATTCAAGCAGTAATTGAGAAAATCATCGCAAACTCAGAAAAGCAACTTCAAACACGTGTCAAAGCATCACAAATTAGTTTTGGAAGTACAATTACAGCTTTTTCGATTACCACACTCGGAAATATCGGGTTAATTGGTTTATTTTACTTCTTATTACGAAGCACCATCATACGCTTGAATTTGACAGAACAGCGATTAACCCAAAGTCAGAATCGTTATTTGGCACTTTGGAATGCAGGTGAGTGTATCGAGTTAATTGCCCAAGATACAACGCTCTTAGAGATAAATGCATCTGGAGTCAAAATGATGGAGGTTGATAGTGCAAACAAACTGCTTGGTCAACCACTTGGAATGAAGGTAGAGCAAGAGTATAAGGAAGCATTTGCTGCGTTACATGAAAGTGTGTGTCGTGGAAACTGCGAGACTTCAGAGTTCGAGATTGTTATCAGAGGAACACGTCGTTGGGTGGAAACTCACGCAGTACCATTACTCAATGAGTCAGATGGTACTTTCCTAAATTTATCTGTAACTCGTGACATAACTGCGCGTAAGCAATTAGAAGCACAGCTTTTACGTTTACAGCGTCTTGATACTATCGGTTCAAGTGTAACTGGTATTGTCCATGATTTGAATAATGTGCTTTCGGCGAGTCTTTTGTCAGCACAGTTATTAAAGATTAAATTACGTGATAGCGAATATCAGCAGCTGCTCAAAACTTTGGAGAACAACATCCAACTTGGCGCCAGCTTGGTCAAACAAGTATTATCATTTGCTCGTGGTAATCTTGATAAAACTGTCGTTGAGTTAACAACTGTACTTAGTGAGCTATCGCTGCTAATTACTCAAACGTTTCCCAAATCTATTACTTTTCAATCCACTGTATCGCCATATCTGGCGCCTGTGTTTGGAAACAGAACTCAAATACAGCAAGTCTTGATGAATTTGGTTGTGAACGCGCGTGATGCAATGCCACTAGGTGGTAAATTGACTTTAGCTGTAGAACAGATTCAATACGATTCATATCTTAGTCAAAATGTTAGTCAAAAGATCAATTGTGGCGCCAGTACAGGTGATTACATCTTGATTACAGTTATAGATACTGGAATTGGAATACCAGCATCGATAAAAGAGCGGATATTCGAGCCATTTTTCACGACCAAAGAAAATGGCAAAGGAACCGGCTTAGGACTTTCTACCACAAAAACCATCATTAATAATCATGGCGGATTTATCGATGTGGAAAGCATTGTCGGTAAAGGTACTTGCTTCAAAGTATATTTGCCTGCACAATCAGTAGATATCCCACATTCGTTTCAGCGACACCTCACTGCGGTTCCTCTTCATTAGTCTGAAGGGAATATAAACAAGGTTAAAAGGTGACTAAATTTACTTCACGAAAAATTATTCTGTGTATAGATTGCTTTTTACATTGTTCTTGTTAAGATTAGTGAAATTTAATTAATACATCTATCACACACAAATAAAGCTATGACTTTATACGCAGAATTACATCGGCATTTGGGAGGTTCAGTAGTACCTAGGGTTTTGTGGCGATATTTCCAACGTCACTCTGAGGATATGGTTGCCCGTTTTCAAGACTACCCCGCATTTGAAGAATTTTATACCAAGCCTCGTAATACCTTAGATGAATATCTGGAATTACACACGCTAGTTGAAAGCGTTCAAACTGTAGAAACTTTACCTTACTTCATTTACCGCTTACTTAGAGGCGCCTACATATTCGAGAATTTAGCCTACTTAGAACTACGTTATACACCCTATCTACGCACACCAGAACATCTAAGTCAATCAGAACGAATTGACAAAATGAAGGAAATCATTGAAGTTGTGGGTAAAGCGAGTCAAATTCCAGAGTATCCAATTGTAACGAGTCAAATATTGTGTATGCACGCGCGTTTACCGTATGAAGTAAACAAAGCAATAATAGACTTTGCAGCACAAAACAAAAACTTCGTCTGTGGGGTAGATGTAGCAGGAGGAGATAGCTACTACGCAGAAAGACTAGACGAGTGGGTTAAATTGTACGAGTACGCACTGTCAAACGAAGTAAAAACAACCGGACACCTTTATGAAACAACAGCAGGTTGTTACCCCGAACTCTTACCTTGTTTAATGCGTATCGGACACGGTATTCAAGTACCACTATTACACCCTGAATTATTACCCGAAATAGCAAAACGTGGACAATGTTTAGAAGTATGTCCAACAACCTACTTAAAAACGGGTACATTAGAAGACATCCGTCAATTAAAAACAGTATTTGACCGATGTTTTGAAGCAGGAGTAGATATAGCCATTTGTACAGATAACGCTGGGTTACATAACGTGCGTTTACCGTTTGAATACGAAAACCTGTTAACTTACGACATCATCAACTTCCAACAACTACAAGCGTGTCAAGATGCAGCGTTCAAACACGCTTTCGCATGGCCTTACGGTCAACGTCCAGCATCCCTACTCAACAGGATATTAAACTCACAACCACCAACACCAGTTCTCGCATAAACAAAGCATCAAAAACTTATCAGGAGTAAAATTACCGACTGCTTCTGAATAAGGAAAGACTTCTAGCAAACTAGTACTCTATGTCATTAATTTTGGCATGTAAGAAGAATAAACCACAAAGACACAAAGGACACAAAGGAAGAATTTTTAAGAAGTTAGCCTCAAAAAACTGATGACATGAACCACGCTTTGGTCTGTGTCATTAATTCTGGGGTGTAGGCACCAATATATTATTCTCTTAACTCTTATCTTTGTGTTCTTTGTGTCTTTGTGGTTAAATCCTCTTGCACACCAACACTTTTGACACAGACCATTAGTTTATGCTTTCAAAATAAAGCATAAAAGTAAGCTGATTAGTAAATAAATTTAAAAATCTTAATTTTTATTTACAAAAACGAAAACTGTACTGCACAATGTGCAGTACATGAAAAACGAAATATCAATTATTCAATCATTAATATACACCATTAAGCGCCTTCAACAGCTCCGCCAGCAGCTTGCCAAGCATTTAAACCGCCAATAATTTCTGAAACACTTACAAAACCTGCATCACGGAGCAACTGTGCTGCATGAGCAGATTGTTCGTCGTTTTCCCCATACACATAAATATCACGCTTTTGGTGCAAGCTTTTTTGCGCGCGCGATGCTATGTCTTCAATTGGCATTGGCATGGCGCCTGTAATATGACCGTGGTTATAGGTAAAGCGGTCGCGAACATCCACAATTGTCAGACCGGGTTGTCCCCATTCTAAACGCGCTCTTAAATCATGAGCATCAGTGTGAGCAACGAGATGATTCAGCATGTATTTTATTTTTCCTTGTATTACCAAAAGCAATTTATCAAAAAAAGAATGATGCACATGCAATTTTTATAATTTGTAAAGAAATTTGTAAAGAAATTTGTGATTTGCTCGAAATAAAAATTAACAATAGAAAAATTGGTATTAGGGTTTACTTTTCAGGTTAGACTATAGGTTATGGCAAACACGATTCAAACTTTACCCCAAGAAGTCGTACATCTGATTACGGCAGGAGAAGTAATTGACTCGTTTGCGGCTGTAGTGCGGGAGCTTGTAGAAAATTCTCTCGACGCGGGCGCAACGCGAATTATAGTGTATTTACATCCAGAGCAATGGCGGATTCGCGTCGCGGATAATGGCTGTGGGATGAACTATGAAGATTTGCAGTATGCAGCGAGTGCCCATAGTACGAGTAAGATACATAGCGGCGCCGATTTATTTAAGATTCACAGTTTAGGATTTAGGGGAGAAGCGCTACATAGTTTGACGATGTTGGCAGACTTAGAAATTATGAGTCGTGCTTACCCGCGTTATATTCCTTCAATGAGCGCTGATGATATAGAAAGTTGTGGTTTTAGAGTCATATATAGTAACTGTGGAGAAACGCAACAAATCGAAGCAACCGCAATGGCGCCGGGTACAGTCGTCACAGTCTCGAATTTATTTGGTTATTGTACAGCACGAAGACAAGGATTGCCGAATACATCGCAGCAAATGAAAGCTGTACAAGAAACAATTCACCAAATAGCTTTATGTCATCCGCAGGTAACATGGCAAGTGTGGCATAATGACCGCTTGTGGATAAACATGAGTCCTGCTGCAACAATGGGCAAGTTATTACCACAAATTCTCAACCGAGTTCGTCAAGGTGATTTACACGAATTGAGTTTGAAGTTAGCTTACCAAGAATCGATAGATTACAAAGATAATATTTACTTAGTTATTGGTTTACCCGATAGATGTCACCGTCATCGTCCTGACTGGGTAAGACTAGCAGTAAACAAGCGTATGGTCAAAACATCAGAACTTGAGCAAACAGTTCTGACGGCATTTCACAGAACATTACCGCGCGACCGCTTCCCAGTATGTCTATTACATTTATCAATATCGCCTGAACATATCAACTGGAATCGCAACCCGACCAAAAGCGAAATATATCTTAATAACCTTCAATATTGGCAAGAGCAAATCAATCAAGCAATAGAACAAGCGCTTCGTATCAACTCCGACACTATAAACGAAACAGTACAAACAAGTCGAGTTAGTAAACTGCTCACAACAGCAGAAAAACAAAACCCCTATCGTACCCGTCGTTCAATTCAAACACTACCAAAAACAGATACAGAGGCGCCTTCTTCAGTAAACACTTTACCAGAAACACTACCCACTCAGCACTCATCACTCAGCACTCAGCACTCTCTCAAAGCCGTTGCCCAAATCAACAACATGTATATAATTGTTGAACATCCTGGTGGAGTGTGGCTAGTAGAACAACACATTGCTCATGAGCGAGTATTATATGAACAAATATGTGATAACTGGCAACTAGTTCCAATGGAACCGCCATTAATCTTATATCAGCTATCCGCAGCCAAAGTTGAACAACTACAACGTATTGGACTAGACATAGAACCCTTTGGAGAAAACCTCTGGGCAGTACGCACCGTTCCCGCAATGTTAAAAGCGCGCGAAGATTGTCATCAAGCCATCCTCGAACTCAGCCAAGGGGGAGACTTAAAAGCAGCGCAAGTTGCCGTAGCATGTCGCAGTGCCATACGTAACGGCACACATTTAACCATAGACGAAATGCAAAGCTTAATCGAACAATGGCAACGTACCCGTAACCCCCGCACCTGTCCCCACGGGCGCCCCATAAGTTTATCGCTACAAGAATCTTCCCTATGCAAATACTTCAAAAGAAACTGGGTAGTAGGAAAAAGCCACGGCATATGAAAAGAAACGCCTCGTAATAAGCACTTCAGTGCTTCAAATCCTCAAAATATGGCTCTTGCGTACTTAGCGTGCTAATTTAGGGAAAAATAAGCTTAAAACTCTTGCTGGGCTTATCTTACAGCTATTATTACCTTCAGAACGGTATTCTTGTCCAAAATTAAAACTAAAAGCGTCTGTAAGCCTTGTAAATCAAGCATATTTATAGATTTTAATTAAAATTTAGCACGCTATGTACGATAGAACCGGATTTTTCTTCATCCTATTGCCTCCACTTGTTGTTTTCGATCTCTTGCCAAATCTATCACTGGTGCTTGTTACAGCAATTTCACACGAAACTTGATTGCATGACTCTGTAGAGCAATATAAGAAAGGTAAAAATTTATAAGTGGTGTTCTTGTGTGTCAATAGCAGGCGCCTTCATGGCAGGGAGTAAACAATAGAACGTAAAAAGGGTGTTTAATCAAAATTGTGACTTATTAAATTATTACTTATGAGTTATAAATCACAATACTTTGATGATAATGTGTAATTTTAAACACCGTAGAGACGCGATTAATCGCGTCTCTACAACGGCGCCGTTTTTTCAAGCCGTTTTTTCAAATTTGAGTATATCGAATTCCTAATTTTTGTAAGGTTTCTTCGTTGATTTTTGTTGTGTCTCCGGTTTCGGTGTTTTTAAATAGTGCTGCGAAGGCGCCTGCTCCCAAACCTGACTGGGGAAACATTCGGTAACATGGCATTGTAGTTAAGTGGGACTGGTAGTCTTTTAAATGACTTACTTCGACTGGTTGAAAAGACGGGAATTTTTCTAATAACCATTCACATACTTGTTCGTTTTCTTCGGGTGAGTAGGTGCAGGTTGTATATGCAAGATAACCTTGCGGCGCCACTATTTGAGCGGAGTTGGCAATAATTCGTTTTTGACGGTTGGCATTTTTATTGATATTAGTTGGATGGAAACATCCTGGTACTTTTTCTCCTTTGGCAAGTAAAGATTGTCCAGAGCAGGGTGCATCAACTATTACTAAGTCACTCGATTTTGCTATGGCTTCAGCAATAATACTTGAATCACGGTTTAATACTGCTGTTGGTGTGATTTTACAACGCTTGAAGTTAGAAAATAACATTCCTATACGTTTTCCAATTACTTCGTTAGCAATTAGTAACTGAGGTTGCAGAACTCTCCAGGCAAAGATGCTTTTTCCTCCCGGCGCCGCACACATATCAAATATCAAGCTAATTGGTTGATGAATTGCTAAAAATATTGAAGCGGCAAATACCGATGAAAAATCTAAACAGTAAAAATATCCTTGTTCGTGTAAAGGATGTTGACCGGGCTTTTGATTTAGCTCTAGCCTATCTACATTCGCTGGCTGCCAATCAACAGGTTGAGCTACACTTAAAGTAAAATCAACTGGCTTATCTCGACACCAAAGGATGCTAGGATTATATTGCTGTGGATTGATCAAAGCATTAATAAACTCTTCTTGTTGCTCAGTATCTACATATAGGCGCCGTGATAACTTAAGTAATAAATTAGATATTTTTTCCATATTTTTGCAGTTCGTATATGTGTAAAAGCTATATAGATATTCAACCAAGAATTAAACTGTCACATTACATTAAACCGTTAACAAACATAGCATCATACTGAAAAATACTATTTGCCCGCATTCAATCGTCATGTTACTAGACAATTTTCGCGCAAAATTACGCTCATATGCACTTCAGTGGCGCGATGCTGGCATAATTAATGATGTACAGTACCAGCAAATTACCCAGCACTATCTAGCTAATCTAGAGACAACAGCAAAAAACCCCTTCATATTTGTTTTAATTGCTCTAGGCAGCATACTCATAGTCAGCGGTGCTATTGGTTTTGTCGCTGTTAATGAACGAGTGTTACCACGAGAAATCAGAGTCACACTGTTACTGAGTTTACTGGTTGCAACAAATATTACTGGATTTTACTTGTGGCAGCAATCGATTAAAGCAATGTTGTCAGGTAAGAAACACCGACAGCGCAAGCTTTTACTAGGACAAAGTTTAATAATTCTCAGCGCACTACTATTAGGTGTAAACCTATCCATAATTGTACAAATGTTTCATATAAATCAAGCAAATTACGAATGGTTGCTGATATGGGGTATCGGTGTCACTTTTATGGCCTATAGCTACGGTGAGGAAAAGCTAGCAATACTTGGACTAGTTATTGTACTAGTTGGTTATCTAACTGGGTTGAGCGAACTGCCGTTTCTCAATAATGATGTTAGTTGGACACTAATTATAGTAGAGCATATGCCCTTATTACTATGGATTGTGTTTTTACCCTTGGCTATTTGGTGTAAGTCACGCACAAGTTTTACTTTAACTGTCATTGCGTTTACACTAGCCTTGCAGCTTAATATCAAGCCGTTACAATATCTCAATACAACAAGTAATCTTTCTTGGTTAGCTGCGTTTGCCTTCGTACTTCCACCTGCTTTACTATGGAGTTACGATGATTTGCTATTTCCCAAAGTTCGCAAACGTTACTTTCAAGGAGTCGCGCGTAATCTTGCTCTCGTATGTTTATGCATCTTTTTTTACATACTTGGATTTCATTGGCACTGGCAGGCGCCGACATCACCTTTACTATCCCATGCAAAACCAGTAAATCTTACACTAGCTCCCACTTCACTTGATATTGCTTTTCTAAGTTTTATTGCGGTGATTCAATGGTTATCTATGTTACAGCAAAAACTTAGCTGGAACAATCTAATAATCTTAACAGGTATTATAACATGCGGAGTAGCGCCATTCGGGAATTTTCTTAATATTGATATAGCAGGCGCCCAAATTTTACTTTTCAACGCTTTATCTATTATCTTCGCCCTAATCTTAATTCATCATGCCTTTAATACGCACGAGCGTAGAGTGTTTTGGGCTGGCATTTCAATGATAATTCTTTTGGTTATAACTCGAATGCTTGAATACCAAACAGACTTCTTACCTTTGCGTTCTTAGCGTCCTTTGCGGTTTATTCCATGCCAACACCAAATATTTATTTAATATCATATCGGCGCCTGCTAATATCGCTACTATTACAATTGGGTACTATCACCGCAATACTGGCGCCAACCTTATATAGACAACATACAGGTAAAACAGTTGTCTTACAAACAACACACGAGTTCCCTGATGACGTGCTGCGCGGTCGCTACGTTGCATTAGAATATGACATCTCGCGCGTTGAAGTATTAAAAAAACTACCTGGTTGGAATAACTTAGTTAAGCAATATCCAGGTATTAACTCTCAGTATTATCCAGTTGCAGAAGGAACTAAATTTTATGTAATTTTACATAGTGAAGTTAATACTATTCAACCTTGGCGCCCATTAAGAATAACAAGTACTTTACCCACAACATTACCAGAAAATCAAGTTGCACTGCGAGGTAGTTATCAGTATGGCACTATTTTTTACGGACTAGAAAAATACTACATGCCAGAAGTTCAAGCAGATTTTGGTAAGCAAGATATTTTTCAAACTCGTCAAATTCAACTTGGACAACAAAAGCCTATTATCATGCTTGTCAAAGTTGATTCTCATGGGTTAGCGGCGCCGTTAGAAATGCAAGTAACCGATACAAATAAACTGGGAGGTATTCATAAGTATCGGTTTTAACAGTGAAAAGTGCTGAGTGCTGAGTAATGAGTTAGGAGTTAAGGAGTTAAATACTCAGCACTCAGCACTTTCTACTCAGCACTCTTAAATTGATATTTACTTTTCAGTAAGGCACAAACACCAACTGTGGCAAGTGCGCTAATAGGAATGTTTGATTCTGGTATTTCTCGCTTTGGTTCTTCTGGTTTTTTAAGATAATACTCGTAAACTACTTCAACTTTTGCTCCTGCTAAGGTGTTGAATATTTGGGCAAGGTTGCCGGCGCCACTACCAGAAGATTTTGCGACAGCGGTGACTGGCAGTGTTAATGTATCCGAACCGACAAACAGATCAAAATCGCTTGTAAAAGAAGCTGATGCTGTTTTATTGTTGGATAAGTCATTGTAAGTGGCGCCTGATGCTCCGCTGTAATCTAGCACTCCATCACGCGCGGCAAATTTTTGTGAGATTGATGCAGCTGGCAGCGTTGTTAATAAAATGCTTTTATCCGGTTTGAGTAAACTGACTTCAGCAGATAAATTAGCTGTGACATCAGCGGGTTTTGCATCTCGATTTTCTAACAAAATTGACCCTTCAACTTTAGAGTCTAACTGTACAAATACTTTTTGCAATTCACCTAAACTGGGGTCAAATTTTTTAAGAGTAACAAATTCATCAAAGTTTGTTAGTTGAACATCAATAGAACTTTGATATTTTGCTGTTGTTAAATTTGCTGCCTGTGCAACAGTTGTAGACAATCCGAAAGCAGCTAAAAATGCTGCCAAAAACTGTACTTTGGACAAGTGGCGATGCATTATTAATAATCCCTTGTGATTGTTTTTATAGCGATACACCTTTTGGTAAGAGCTTAATGGTTATCACTATATTTAAGCAATATCACTTACAGTATCTTGATTGAATCTTTAATGATGTAAATCAGTCAGCATTAAGAATTATGTTTTTATAGTTAATAATAAAGTTTTTAAAAAGTCTTTATATGTTTTTTATAAAATAATTGTAAAATTAGCAACGGATGTAAACGCGGATAATTTATTGGTTACAAAAGATCAAAATCAGCCATCCGTTACATCCGTTGCTAATCTTTTTAACCTACCAAACAAAATTAATGACGTGAAGTATTACTCTTCTCTCTGCGCCCTCTGTGACTCTGTGGTAAAAAAATATATGACTGCACAGGCGAGGACGCCTATGCTACAACCCATCAATATAAATAGGGACATGATAGTATCATGCCCCTATGAAATGGAATATATAAGATAATCGCGTTTCGTAATGATTACTAACGTGCAGTTTAGAAGTGGTTTAAATTGAGACCAGCTTCTTTTGCCATTGCTGCTAAACCCTTGACTTCGATAGTCTTGAGAGCTTTGGTCGAAATCTTTAGTTTGACAAAACGGTTTCCTTCTGCCCACCAAAGACGCTTTGTTTGCAGGTTAGCTTGCTGCAAACGCTTGGTACGACGGTGTGAGTGCGAAAGCGAGTAACCGTTATTTGCTTTTTTACCAGTTAATTGACAGCGACGAGACATTTTATTTGTTCTCCGATATTTTAGCCACAATCTCTTATTGTACAAGTGCTGAGTAGAAAGCGCTGAGTGCTGAGTTAGAAGTACTTTTACTCAGCACTCAGCACTCAGCACTTTTAACTCTTATTTCGTTGCTTGTTCGGTCAACTTAGTTAGTACATCGTTGGAGCGTTCAACAAAGGATTTCATTCCTTCTGCATCAAAGCCTTTTTGTGACATTAGTGCCAAATCGTATACGTGTTGGCATATCATGTCCGCTAGCTGTCCGGTTGGGGACTCTCCTCCACCTTGAATAATAGTACCTTGGCTCAATGTTGCCAAGTTCTGAATTAATGGGTGTGCTGTGTTTACTACCAAAACATGTTCATCTGGGAATTCTACTGCTTGTTGCTGCATCATTGCGTTCATCTCGCGCAGGCGCCGCAATATTTCAGGTAGCAGTACCATTGCTGGAGGTGTACCCTGTGGATTATCTGATTTTAATGATTCGGTACGGATGTTGAGTTTAGGCTTATTAATAGCTTTCTCGAACAGTTCCTTGATAACTTCACTGCGAGTTTTGTTTGTGGTGGGGTCTACTATTTCCGCTGGTTTTTCTTTATCGAGGAGGGTGTTATCAAGTTCTGAGTCTACGCGCGTAAATTTAACGTCGTTGTATTCACGCTCTAAGAAGTTGATAAAGTGAGTGTCAATAAAGGAGTCCATGTATAGAACTTCCAATCCTTGACTTTTATGTAATTCTACGTATGTTGCTTGTGATGCTTCATCTGTACAGTAGAATACACGGTTCTCGTGACGCTCTTTATTACGTTCCAAATACTCTTTAATGTTGGTATAAGGTAACTTGGCGCCTGCATTTACATCTTGCCAAGCATCACTGTCTTCTGTTTGTACTTGTACTGTTGGAGTGTCTTGGCTGGGTTGGTAAGTTGTGCGGAATATAACTATATCTTCGACTTGCTTCTTGAACTTCTCATCATTGAGGGCGCCGAACTTAACAAAAGTTCCCAAGTCTTTCCATGCACCTACATACTGTTCTTTGTTATCACGGTAAAGCTCTTTAAGTCTATCCCCAACTTTCTTGGCAATATAATCACCAATCTTCTTAACTGTTCTATCACCTTGCAGCGAACTACGCGATACGTTCAGCGGAATATCTGTACTATCAACTACTCCCCGCATTGGTAAAAGGAACTGGGGTATGATTTCTTCAACGTTATCGCTAACGAACACCTGGTTACAGAACAGCTTAATTTGTCCCTTGGTAACATCTACATCAGGACGCAGTTTCGGAAAATACAGAATCCCATTGATAATAAATGGGTAATCAGTATTCAAATGTACCCAAAGTAAAGGTTCTTCTTGGAACGGATACAGGTATCGATAAAATTCTAAATAGTCTTCCTTACTTAGATTACTCGATGACTCACGCCAAGGCGCCTTTTGTTTGTTTACAACCTCACCATCAAGTTTGATGGCAACTGGCATAAAGTCACAATATGTTTTAACCAGAGTTTGTACGCGCGCTGCTTCGAGAAATTCGTGTTCCTCCTCCATCAAATGCAGCGTAATAGTAGTACCACGAGTAGTACGTCCAGAATCTTCGAGGGTGAAATTTGGCGAACCGTCACAACTCCAATGTACTGCTTGGGCGCCGTCTTTATATGACAACGTATCGATTTCAACTTGGTTCGCTACCATAAACGATGAGTAGAAACCTAAACCAAAGTGACCGATAATTGGTTGATCAGCAGTACCTTTATACTTCTGAATAAATTCTTCCGCGCTAGAAAAAGCTACCTGGTTGATATACTTCTTGATTTCATCAGCCGTCATCCCAATTCCATTATCGGTAATTGAGAGCGTTTTTTTATCTTTGTCGATAGCAACAACGATTTCAGGTTCGCCAATATCGCCAGAATACTCACCCGCACGTGATACCATACTCAGCTTCTGGATAGCATCCACAGCGTTCGACACAAGTTCCCGAAAGAAGATTTGATGGTCAGAGTAAAGAGACTTCTTAATAATCGGGAATATATTCTCGGTATGAATACTGATAGTACCTTGCTCTAGCATAATTCCTGTGTGTGAAAGACTAATAAATTTTAATGGGTTTTATGTTTCCATAATGGATTGTAAGCGTAACCGCAGCCAAATGACTCCTAACTACTAAGTACTGTTTGCCGACAACCCTAAATTCGGTTTTCCCTACCTACACTCTCAGAAACCGGGTTTCCCCATCACTAAGCATAACAATCTAAATGCTTACCAAAGGAAACCCGGTTTCTGGACAGGGCAAGGATGCCCATCCCACAATAGTTTTAACCAAAGTTAACATCTCATTATATTAGTTAGTAGTAGGCATGTACATATTATGATGCTAGAACACTGAAATTAAAAATTGAGCTTATAGCTCCTCCGTTGGGCTAAAAATTCTACTAGTACACAAGCGCTTTTGTCCGAGTGTAGCGTGCGGTCTAGCTTGTCGGTGCCCCTCGCAGCGAGTCGGCGTTGTTGAAAGTCGTTGACCTTAACTTTTATTAAAAATATGGCTTAATTATGTCCATAATTTTCCTAAACTTATCGTTATCGATCTACTTATTGAGAGCAAGTACATTAATAAGTGTCAAACACAAAAGCCTCTCAAATAAAGGCATTGTGACTCACGATGGCAGGTAATAGATTATGTTACAAGCACTTTCATTGGCAGTTGCCACAGTTGTTATTCCCTTCGCTAGCTACACTCCAAGTCCAGCGAGCGCAACTACTCCTCCAAGTTATCTAATTTCTCAAAATGCTACTACAACAGTAAATCTCACTCGAAGAGGTATTGGAGTGGGTGGTGTGAAACTATCAATGTCTGAAACACAGGTCAGACAAATTTTAGGTAAACCTATACAAGTCTCTAACAGTTTCCTTGGTGCTGTTGGTAAAACGAGAACTCTCCAATATTCAGGAATAATAGTTGAATTGGGCGAAAGTTCTAAACCCGGTAGCTATAGAGTATACTCAATTAAAGCAAATGGTTCTAATTATGCTACTCCTAATGGTGTTAAAATAGGCGATAGTCAAAGTAAATTGATAAGAACCTACGGTGAAAAAGAAGCTACTAGAACTAGTGGTTTAAGTAGATTTAACTATAGTGTTACTGACCAAGGGCCAGCAATTTTGAGTTTTACTGTTAAAAACGGCAAAATTATAAAAATTGAATGTTTAGAAGTTCTTTCATAAACTTTTTTGGGTATTTTTGCGATAATTATCTGAAAAAGTAAAAAGATAAAATTCAAAAGTCAAAAGTAGAATTTAATAAATATAGAGGCTTTTAACCATTTTTATTTACTCTTCATTTTACCTTTTTACTTTTGCCTTGATGAATCTATATTTATCAGTAAATCAAACTAAAACCCAGGTACAATACAATGCAAACATTAAACCAACAAAAACAACTTCCCGCTTGCTCTTCAATGCCCGTTTTACGTCGCAACGACAATCAGAAAACCGCTTTGGATTCAGTCAAACTTTTACAACTAACCTTACAAAAATATGGTTTCAGTTCTTTAAAAGTCGATGGTTTCTTTAGTAAGAAAACTGAGAATGCAGTTATTGAATTTCAACAAAGAGGCAACGACCACGATTCAAAAGTTCTTGTAGATGGAATTGTCGTACCCCAAACTTGGACAGCTTTAGGTATGTGTGTTTATACTAGTAACTTCTAAGTAAACATATTCATCGTAAATTGAAAACAAATATCAATTTATCGTTTCCGACACCATAGCCGACACTATAGAATGTTGCGGCTAATTGAATAAAGCCCACCGGGAGTAGGCTAATATCTTAGCCCACGCAGGTGGGCTTCGTATTAATAGCGCCACCATTCTATGGTGCGGGCGTTATAGGCGTTATATGAGTATTAATAGGCGCCCCTAGCTAGTTTAGTTCAATTGCACCGTTAGCTTTGAGTGCATCTCGCTGTGCTTCTGTGATACCCGTTACGTTTGTGATGTTAGTTCCTTGATATGGACGATTAGGAATTAATGAAGTTATACAGCTTCCTGTAGTAGTGTTGTAAATATTGATTACACCATTGCGACTACCACTCGTAAGCGTGTAGTTATCCGTCTCTATTTCTCTCAATACTATTGAAGAACGTACTGAATGAGTTGGAACTGAGAATGTTTTAATGCAAGCTCCTGTTTTGCTGTCCCAAATTCTCATGCTTTGATCTAAGCTACTACTTGCAAGGATTTTACCATCGGGGCTAAAGTTAACTGACCAAACTGCATTTTCATGGCCGTGCAATATGTTGAGACATTGCCCCGTTGTTACTGACCACAATCTTACTGTTTGATCTCCACTGGCACTACTTAAAGTTTGACCATCTGGATGAAATGCAATCGACTGTATTCGACTGGTATGTCCTTCTAAAATTTTAATACATTCTCCTGTGTTTACTGACCACAAGCGAATTAGAGCATCTTCGCTACTGCTTGCTAATAATGTGCCATCTGGACTAAATGCTATTGCCCAAATCCAGTTTGTATGACCATGTAGTGTTTTGATGCATGTGAATGTGCTAACATCCCATAAGCGAATTGTTTGATCATCACTTGCACTAGCTAGTAATGTTCCTTTATGACTAAATGCTACTGATTGCACCCAACCAGTATGACCATGTAAGGTTTTAATACATGTAAGAGTACGAATGTCCCATATGCGAATGGTGCGGTCAACGCTGCTACTGGCAAGCCATTTATTATTTGGATGAAATGCAACGCATGTTACCCAATCTAAATGACCTTGAAGAGTTTTTAAACATGTTTCTGTGTTAATGTCCCAAAGTCGCACTATTGCATCTGTGCTACCACTGGCAAGATTTTCACCACTAGGACTGTAGGCAACAGAAAAGACGGAGTTTGTATATCCTTTTAGGGTTTTGAGACTGTTAAGAGTTTGAATATTCCAAAATCGGACGGTTTGGTCGGTGCTACCCGATGCTATTGTTCCATCTATATAATTAATACTTATTGAAAATACGGCATTTTTATGACCGCTTAATATGCGTAAACATTGATTATTTTTTAGTTTGTCTTTTAAATCCCAAATTCGGATGGTTTTGTCATCACTACTGCTGATAAGGAGTTTGTTGTTGGGACTAAATTGAAGCGCGCGCACACATCCAGTATGGGATTTTAAAGTATCTACACATGTACTATTACTAATATCCCAAAGACGAATACTATGGTCTGCGCTACCACTTGCTAAGGTATTCTCCTCACCACAAAACACAAGTGACCAAATGTGGTTGGTATGACCTTCTAGAATTTGACATTTACCAGTACGAACATTCCAAATACGAATGGTACAATCATCACTGCCACTTGCGAGCATTTGACCGTCTGGACTAAATGCTACTGAGAGAATTCTTCCGGTGTGTCCTCTTAGTGTATTGCTACATTCACCCGATTTTACATCCCACAGACGAATTATTGGTTCATCGCTACCACTGGCGATTATCTCACCGTTAGGGCTAAATGCAATCGACCAAATCGAGCTTGTGTGACCTTTTAGTATATTTATACACTCTTTAGTTTGGGTGTCCCACAAACGAATCGTTTTATCACTGCTGCAACTCGCAAGTATTCGACCATCTGGACTCCATGCTGTTGACCAAACCCAGCCTATATGTCCTTCAAAATTTAGTAATAATTTGTTTGTTGCAACTTCCCAAAGTCGCAGTCCACCTTCTACGTCTCCTGTAGCTAGTTTTGTGCCATCTGGACTAAATGCAACACTAAAAACAATTCCTAATGTTTCTGTAAATAATGAGCGACTTAAGTCAGAGTTAGTAAAATCAATATTATATAGTTTAGTGTGTTGTAAATTAGCTTGCCAAATCGTTAAGTTAGAAAAGTCATAATTGGATAGATGATTTTGTCGTTGACATAGCAAGTTTATAATGTTACCACCTGCGTATCCTACTTGTTCCGCGCTAGTCAACTGCAACTTCTTCACAAGTTCAAGCAAAAACGGTTCTATTTCTGTTTCAAGATTTTCTTTTAGCTGCTCGATTATAGGTTTGACAATTAGCCGAATTTGTGCATCACGAATATAGTCTTTTGCTTGTGCTTTAATTACGGCGTGAGTTTTGAAAAATGAGGGTTTGCATTCTAAACAGAATTGAATTTCTTGGGCAATTTTTTTCACAAAACTAGCAGTTACATATTCCATGACTACAGGTTGTAGTGAAAACTGAGCAGCATTTCTTTCAATTAACGCGCGTTGTTCTAATGATTCTAAAGTTTCGATTAGTTTTTGCGGCGCCATCGAAGGAAATATATCTAGTTTTAGTTCAGCGAACGTTGCAGGTGTACGATAAATAGCTAACCAATAAATAACAGTTTTCTCTGAAGAAGATAACCGTTCAAACTGCTGTTGAATGAGATTGCGAATATTACCAAAAACAAACGTCTCTTGGTTCAAAAAATCAGAAATGTTACCATCAAACAAGTTTTGAATGGTTGTGGAAATCATTTTTAACGCTAATGGATTACCCGAATAGCTCTCAATTAAACGATTCCACTCATCCTGTGACCCCTGAAAGGCGCCTCTTTCTTGAAAAATTTTTTGACCCTCTGTTGTTTCTAAACCGCTAAGTGTCAGCGAGCGTACTCTTGACATTGCTTCTTCTAAAACATTAACCTCCGCTGGTTTTTGTCTACTAGTTAAAACTAAAGTGCTTTGATGTTGTGTGTCTCCTATTTGTCGGAATAATTCACCATACTTCTCATAACCCTCTCGATAGTGGGAAATTTCTCGCGACTCTAAAATTGTTTCAATATTGTCAAGAATTAATAAGCAACGTTGTGATTTCAATACCTGTAATAAGCACGATAATTGGCTATCAACCGTCTCTAAGTTATTAATTTGTAACGGTAATAAAACTTTTAACCAATCTGCCAACAATTCTCCTACATGTAGAGCATTGGGTAACGAACGCCAAATAATTGCTTCAAACCCAGACTCTAACACGTGTGCAAGCTTAATTGCAAGCGTAGTTTTTCCCATTCCACCCATGCCTAGTATCGTTACAAGCTGACACTTTTGGCTACTAATCCATTCTTGTAATTGAGTTAATTCAGTTGAGCGTCCATAGAAATTATGCACCTCAACAGCATCTCCCCAATCTGAACAAATTTCTGGGCGCCTTGTAGATTGAGGAACATCTGGTGTTTTGGTATGCGATACAGCATTTGAATAAAATTGTCGCTCAATTGCGGCTCGAAAGTTTTTTTTGTTAACTTTTTCGCCCATAACCTCCGATAACAGTTTCCACAGTTTTGGACCAACATCATGTTTCAGGTAGGTTGGAGAATACCCATAAGTATCGGCAATTTGGTCATAGCTTTGTCGTTCCCATGACCAAGACGCGCGTAACATCGCTTGCTGAAGGTCGCCAAGGTGCAATCCAGTTTTGTTATAGACTTGAGTATCTGTAAATAGAAGCGCGTCTTCGATATCCATATTAATATGGCTTTTTAAAGAATAATTATATTTTTTTGCGTAATCTTACTAATATAAACGTTTTTGTCAACTAAATAAACTTAATGGTAAAATAGTGTAATGACTCTTCAGGTGTCACCTTGTCTCAATGTCCTATCAACCGCCCTTTAGTATTAGTAACCGCATTATCAATCAAATAAGTGCAATCGCTCTTACACTAGGGCGCCTAAGCAGCCTCCAAGGACAGCCTTCTCCTCAACTTCGTTTTACATACCGCATTCGTACTATTCAAAGCACTCTCGCCATCGAAGGCAACAGCCTCTCCCTAGACCAAATTACTAGCATTATTGAGGGCAAACGAGTTCTTGGCAACCCCCGCGAAATTGCCGAAGTCCAAGGAGCTATCCGCGCCTACGAAGCCCTTCCCACCTGGGACCCAACCCTTATTCAGAACAGTACCGACCAAGTTAGCGACCAAGTTAGCGACCAAGTTAAACAGCTTTTAAGCATTATGGACAACCAATACCAAAGCGCCCAAGAGCTAATGGCACGGCTCTCGCTCTCCCACAAACCCACTTTCCGCAAAAACTATCTATTACCCGCCCTTGATGCTGGATTAGTCCAAATGCAATACCCCGACAAACCCCGCAGTCCTCTTCAACGATACAAAAAGTCTTGAAATTTTGATTTTATTTTCGCACGTTCCTGCCCCTAGTTTTAAAGAAGAATTATATTTTGTTTCGTAATATTACTAATATAAACGTTTTTGTCAGCTAAGGGAATATACTGAATTAATTAAAGAATATTACAGAACTTACGATACTGTCATAATTATGATTCGGTGCGTGACGCTACAAGTCTTATATCTACGTTGAAATTTCCTTATGGCGTCACACACCCTACGGTTGAATGGCACTCGCGTAAGTTCTGCAATAAATTATAAACTACTATTTAAGCCTTCGGGGCTGAAACGTGCCTGCTTAATATGATATTTTCACGTACAATTAAGGTTTTAGACGGATTTATTCTTTTTTTGCTGAAACGAATCATTCTTGTATTAACGCTGATGTTATGTGTTGGTACTGCGATTGCGTTGTCTAATATGTCACAGCTATCATCAAACTTAATTGAAGCCCAAGCTATCCAAAATGCGACTTTATATACCGAATCTTTAGTGCAGGTAACTAATCTTTATAGCAGTGAAGCAGTTGACCGTGCGAAAACTGTCAAGGATATTAACGTTACCCATACTTACCTCAGCAAAAATGGCGCCATTCCATTACCTTCAACATTTGCTATCCAACTTGGAGAACGCATTAGTGAAGAAAACCCTGAAGTCACAGTTCGTCTTTATAGTGATTACCCGTTTCCGTGGCGAAAAGTTAAAGGTGGTATAAAAGATGCTTTTGAGAAAGATGCACTCGCGTTTCTTAGACAGGATATAAAAGAGACTTTTTCGCGTTTAGAAAATAAAAACGGGCGCCTGATGTTTCGTTTTGGTAGAGCGAGCATAATGCGACCAACTTGTGTAGCGTGTCACAATACCGACCCTAACAGTCCAAAAAGGGATTGGGAAGTGGGCGATGTGGGGGGTGTTTGGGAAATTACCCAGCCGTTGGATACATTAGTGGCAAAGGTTGGGCAAAGTTTAAAAGGAACCTTTGCGATGCTCCTGGGTATTTCGGCTTTGGGACTTTCTGGTTTAACTCTTGTTATAGGTAAACTACGACAAACTGCCAAACAGCTAGAACAGCGAGTCCGCGACAGAACTTTAGATTTGGCGCAAGCGAATGTAGATTTAGAACAAAGAAACCAACTGATTCGTCAAGTTTTTGGGCGATACTTGAGTGATCGTGTCGTCAGCAACTTGCTTGACCATCCCGAAAACTTAAAGCTTGGTGGCGAACGACGCAAAATTACTATCCTCACTTCTGATTTACGTGGATTTACTTTTGTTTCTGAACGCTTACAACCCGAACAAGTTATCCAGCTTTTAAATATTTATCTCGAACAAATGGCGGAGGTGATCAATCAGTATGGAGGTACTATTGATGAATTTATGGGGGATGGAATTTTAGTACTGTTTGGGGCGCCAGTGGTAAAGGAAGATGATGCAGTTCGAGCCGTTGCTTGTGCTTGTGCGATGCAGCTAGCAATGGGTGCGGTTAATGAAACTATGAATAATCTTGGTTTACCAGCATTAGAAATGGGTGTTGGTATCCATACTGGAGAGGTTGTAGTTGGTAATATTGGTTCAGAGAAACGTACTAAATATGGAATTGTGGGAAGTCCTGTAAATTTGACTTATCGTATTGAGTCTTACACCAAAGGCGGACAAATTTTGATTTCCGAGCAAACTTTTAAAGAAACTGATAAGAATGTTAAAGTTGCTGGACAACTACAAGTTCAACCAAAAGGTTTGAGTCAACCTATTACTATATATGAAGTATATGGGATTGGCGGATTCTACAATATCTATTTGCCACGAGAAGAAGAAGAAATTTTTCTGCCTGTACCAGAAGCTATTCCAGTGGAATACACAATTTTAGAGAATAAGCATATTGGCGCCCAAGTCTTTCACGGACAGTTAGTAAAACTTTCTTTGAAAGGGTGTGAAATTTATGTTGGTGAAGCCGAATTACCTGAAAAATTTGCAACTTTAAAGCTCAATTTAAGGCTAGCTAATTCATCATCATTAAGTGAAGATGTTTATGGGAAGGTAATGCTTAAAAAACTAGATAGATGCTTTTCTGTGTACTTTACTACGGTTCCGGAGTCAGTTCGGGCTTCGTTAAATGTACTACATGGGTAGGCGCCGAGATAACGGCTCAAATCCACTAGACACTTATTTTACCCTGTCGAATAATGTTTTAATACTAGATAATAATTCTGAATTTGCGATAAGAAAATAAAAAGAGCTTAATCAAATTGATACTACAGCAAAACCTCACTTAGTTGACGTTGGTAAAAATCAAAACACAAGTGTAAAGTCTACTACAATTTCAAACAGAACTCTCATATTACCAGTAACAATGGTAATGACTGAGGGAAAAGACAAAAAACATATCTTTCCTAGTCAGTATCCACTTACTGAAGTCATCAACGTAACCCAAACAACAAAAACCCAGAATAAAAACGGTACATACAAATTTCTTTGCTGGTTTAGAACGGAGATAACAGACGATGGTAGCAACACTGAAATCAAAAATTGAGGGAATTAAAATCCTACGTGGTATCCCAGAAAAAGGAAAACGGTTTTTATCAGTAAATGAGCGCTTCTAATGATAAAACTGCGCGTATTTGGGATACATTGGGTAAACTATTGCGAACGTTCACCGGACATTCAATGCCTGTTTACAGCACCTACTGGAGTCCAAATGGAAAATATATTTTGACTAATTCTAATTACTCCTATGTTTGGGATACTTCAGGTAAACGACTAGTCGAAATACCGCATCAAGATACCGTTGTATATGGTAAATTTAGCCCAGATGGTAAGCGCATTGTCACTAAAGGTTTGTTGGAGTCCAGCGGATTTAATGTGTTGATATTGGGTTACGCTTGCGCTCCACCCAACCTACACATATATTTACATCTCTATACTTCAGAAGCTGTTTCGATTAGTTTGACGGTTGTTTGTGTGACGGCAGGGACTAAGATAGGCGCCTTTTTCTCAAAAGACAAACCGTGTTCTTTTTTGTCGATAATAACGGTGTCTCCAGGGACGAAGGCGTTTTCGAGAATTTTTGTTGCTAAAGTATTTTCGACTTCTCTCTGTATTGCGCGTTTAATTGGTCTGGCGCCATATGTTGGGTCGTAACCGACTTCTACTAAATACTCGCAAGCTTCTTTAGATATTTCTAAGCTGATTTTTTGGTCTGCGAGTAAGTTTTCGACTCGTTTGAGTTGAATTCTAATGATTTGACCCATTTCGCTACGGCTGAGAGGATGGAAGATTATCAAATCATCGACGCGGTTGACGAATTCGGGACGGAAGTGGACTCTCAGTGCTTCTAATACGCGGTTACGCATTTTTTCATACTGATTGTCATCACCAGAAATATCTAATATATGTTCGCTACCGATGTTGCTGGTCATGACAATTACGGTGTTACGAAAGTCTACGGCACGTCCTTGAGAGTCTGTAATTCTACCGTCATCGAGTACTTGTAAAAGTATATTAAATACATCGGGATGTGCCTTTTCGACTTCATCCAAAAGTACTACTGAGTAAGGACGGCGCCGTATTGCTTCGGAAAGTTGTCCTCCTTCTTCGTAACCAACATACCCTGGAGGGGCACCGACGAGTCGAGATACTGAGTGTTTTTCCATATACTCAGACATATCGAGACGCACTATAGCATCGTCGGAGTCAAACATAAATTGTGCTAATGCGCGCGCTAATTCAGTTTTTCCTACACCCGTTGGTCCCATAAATAAGAATGAACCAATGGGACGGTTAAGGTCTTTTAACCCTGCACGCGCGCGACGTATGGCAGCAGATACTTTTTCAACTGCTTCACTTTGTCCAACTACACGTAAATGTAAATGACTTTCTAGTTGTAAAAGCTTTTGCCGTTCTGACTCTAATAAACGGTTTACAGGAATACCCGTCCACTTGGCAACAATTTCCGCGATGTCAGCTTCGGTAACTTGCTCGCGTAATAATGTTGAACCTTCGCTTTGCAAGTCTATCAACTGAGTTTCTTTGGCTTCGCGTTCGCGCTGCACTCCTTCTAATTTGCCGTACTTTAATTGTGCGGCTTTATTCAAATCATACGCGCGTTCGGCTTGCTCAATTTGTACCCGCAGCTTTTCTTCTTCTTGCTTTAAGGCACTAATTGCTTCTAATATATTTTTCTCACCTTGCCATTGGTCATTTAATTCGTGCTGTTTCTCAGTCAAGCTCGTAATTTCTGACTCTATGCGCTGCAATCTTTCTTTGGTTTGCAAGGTTGTTTTTTCTTCCCCTGCTAACGAAAGCTTTTCCATTTCCAACTGCATTAGGCGCCTATCGATGGTTTCTAAATCCGCTGGTTTGGAAGTGATTTCCATTTTCAATTGTGCGGCAGCTTCGTCAACTAAGTCAATCGCTTTGTCAGGTAGAAAGCGGTCAGAAATATAACGCGCTGATAAAGTCGCAGCAGCGACTAATGCACTATCAGAGATTTTGACGTTATGGTGAACTTCGTAACGTTCTTTCAAACCTCGCAATATCGAGATTGTATTTTCAACCGTGGGTTGGTCTACATATACCTGTTGAAAACGTCTTTCTAATGCGGCATCTTTCTCTATATATTTACGGTACTCATCCAAAGTACTGGCGCCGATACACCGTAATTCGCCACGTGCTAACATTGGCTTGAGCAAATTTCCGGCATCCATTGAGCCTTGTTGCCCAGAACCTGCACCAACTACAGTATGTAGCTCATCTATAAATAATACTATTTGCCCGTTAGACTCAGTAACTTCACGTAGAACAGCTTTGAGACGGTCTTCAAATTCACCACGATATTTGGCGCCAGCAATTAGACTACCAATATCCAGCGAAATTAACTGACGGTTTTTTAAAGACTCAGGAACGTCACCATTTACTATTCGTTGTGCTAATGCTTCGGCAATAGCAGTCTTACCAACCCCAGGTTCACCAATTAACACAGGATTATTTTTACTGCGTCGTGATAGTACTTGAATAACTCGGCGAATTTCATCATCACGTCCAATTACAGGGTCAAGTTTCCCAGCTTTTGCAGCTTCCGTCAAATCGCGTCCAAACTTTTGTAGTGCTTCGTAACGTGACTCTGGGTTTTGGTCGGTGACTTTTTGACTACCACGTACCGTTTTAATTGTAGTCTCTAACTTCGTTACATCTAAGTCAACGTTTTTGAGAACTTTCTTTCCTATACGTTCATCATCAACAAAACCCAAGAGCATATGCTCTACTGATATATACGAATCTTTCATCCGTACTCGTGCTTCTTCTGCACGGTCGAGCATCGTGTCTAAACTGCGACCTAAATACAGTTGTTCGCCACGAGCGACTTTAGGCTGACGACGCGCGTAATCTTCGAGTTGCTGTAGTATTTTATTAGCGTCTGCGCCTGCACGGTTAATTAAACGCGCGGCTAATCCGTTATCTTGTTGTAAGGCAGCAATAATTAAATGCTCAACATCCAACTGCTGCTGTTGGTAAGCACGAACGATATCCTGTGACTTAACAATGATGTCCCAAGCTTTATCTGTAAATTTATCGGGGTCTGTAGGCTGCATTTTAAATAGTTATGAGTTAAGAGTATGGTGCGTGACGCTATAACAATTCTGGAACAAAACGAATAATTTGGTAGGGTGCGTGACGCTATAACAATTCTGGAACAAAACGAATAATCTAGTAGCGTCACGCACCATGCATGAGTTAGGAGTTTTTCTACTTAACAATATTATTTATAGTATCTGTACTTATACTGCATCATGCTACAAGCTTAAGCCTCAATACCTACTTTATTGTAACTAGTACAAAAGTTTAGCAGAGAAACTAGCTGTTTAACCATATGAGATTATGACATGTTGAGACAAGTTAATTTTTTAATACCGAATATTAATTCTAACTCTTAACTCGTAAGATGCGTGGCGTCACTAGTTTATTAGTTTGACTTCGCGATTATTATGGCGCCACGCACCCTACTAGAATGAAAATACTGTTCTGAGGGTACTTTGCCAGATTGTACCGTTATCTTTGTCGTTATCGGGGTTGGTGACGACGGTAAATATGGGGGTGACGCTGATGTTGTCACTAAGTCTAAGGTTATAAAATGCCTCGAAGTTAGTTTGGGTTGCGTTTCCTAAGTCACCTGTTACAAAAGGTTGACCAACTGCGACTCCAGCAAGGGTTCCTGGTATCACAAGATTACGCTGTTGTAAACCTACTGACCAACTTAGAGGGTGTGCGTCCAAGTTACGGTTGATAGCGTTGTTAAATCCTTCGTAAGTTCCGTATCCAACTCTTCCAAAAAACCCAGTGTTTAAATTCAGCCTATACTCGGCGTTAACACCAAAGGCGTTGATATCAGTATCGTTAATTTGAGCGTTAGTATATTGTAATTTTAATTTTAGCTTATTGCTGGGAGCATATTCTACTTCTACGCTCGCTTGGCGCCTATCTCCTGATATCCCTTGACTTGGTTGATCTGCCGAAGCTGCTATATAAAGACCGCGCGCTGCAAATTTACTATTTTTTGGACTCCATGCTACGGCAACACCTGCACCAGATGTACGGTCTATTTGATTTTGGACGATAAGCGGATTATTTAGAAATATACCGGAACTGAAATCAAGTGATTCGTCGTTGGCGTAAGAGTTTTTATCGATAAAATCACGTGGCGCCATTTTTGCCCCAACTGTCACTGCTAAGTCATCTTGGGGACGAAACGTGTAATATAGGCGCCTTAATTTCAAATTCGACTCAACATCACTATAATCAAGCCCACCAGCATTCGCAAATAAACCATTACTACCCAATAAATTAAACCCTTCCCGCTGTTCTGCTCCAACTGCGTCACCACCGTTATTGCCTGACTCTAACTGAGTAACGAGCAAATCTTTTTTATTAAAGCTAGTTATTAAATTCAAACGAGTACGTGAAACAATAGTACTCGATGCACTACTTCCCCCTGTAATGCTAGCTATTTGTTGTCCTTGTAGTTTAGTTGTGGTCGAAAATTGATTTGCTATAAGTTGGGCAGCTTGATACTCTGTTGTGTCAATACGTTCTCTAACTTGGCTTAATACAGAAGCATACTCTTTTTGCAGGCGCCGAACTGTAATCGCATCTTGCCGAACATATTGATCCCCGATGGCGTTGGCGAGTATTCCTTCAATTTTATCAAGAGTTGTCGCCAGTGCCGCCGCAAACTCATACCGCGTCATCGGCTTATTTCCGCGAAATGTCTTGTTCGGATACGCTGATAATATACCGTAACGTTCCATCAACGACTTTAATGCTTGATATGCCCAATCGGTTGGTTTAACGTCCTCTAGTTCGTTTACCGTTGGTAATTGCTCTAATGCTCCTGGGTTGGCATCTGGAGTTGTTACAGGATCGGTAGCCTGTAGGGTAGGCATCTTGCCTGCCATTGGCGCTGAATTTTGCACAGGCAAGATGCCCATGCTACGCGCGTCCTCATGATGTGGTAGAGATGCCATTGAAGGAAAACACAACTGGCTAAATATACCGCAACTCAATAAACCGATGAGTTTAGGGGGCGGTTGCAACTGCAACAACCGCGCGTACTGTTTAAGGTTCAACTCCATCACACCTGCACTTTTAATCAAAATTATTTATTAACTAACTGTTGATTAGTTTCATTTGCAGATGAACCCTGAGTACCCAACTGTATTAATTCCACCTTATAACCATCGGGGTCTTCAATAAATGCAATTACGGTTGAACCGTGTTTCATTGGCCCTGGTTCGCGCGTTACCTTACCACCTAGCTTTTTAACTTCATCGCAGGTGGCGTAAATATCATCAACCCCAAGTGCAATATGACCATAAGCATCGCCTAAATCATATTTTTCTTTACCCCAGTTATAAGTCAGTTCTAACACCGATGTATCAGATTCGTCACCATACCCAACAAACGCGAGTGTAAATTCTCCACCCGGATAATCTTTTCGTCGGAGCAATTTCATACCCAGGATGTCACAGTAAAACTTTAACGACTCTTCAAGATTCCCCACCCGCAGCATTGTGTGTAGTAAACGCATAAATTTATTCCTTCGAGCTTCTTATAAAGATTTTAGTTGTTTTGATCCCCCCTTGCCCCCCTTAATAAGGGCTACGGTGTATACACATCTTTTCATTATCCTTACATTCCTCTCCTTCGCGTACTTTGCGTACTTTGCGGTTTATTTTTTAACGAACCGCAAAGGACGCAAAGACGCAAAGAAAGAGAAGAAAAGTCAGTTTTAGAGACTTGTGTGTACACAGTAGCTTAATAAGGGGGGGAATATGATTTTAAAATTCACCTTAATGAAGTAAGAACAAGATTTAAAGCCCCCCTTATTAAGGGAGGTTGGGGGGATTAAATATTTTAAAATGGGCTAATTGATAAGGTTTTTACTTTTTTGGCGCCTCTTGGTGGTGTAAAACTGAAGGTTTGCGGCGCCGGGTTTTTGACTTCGGTGCGCTGTTGGATTTTTTCGATTATTGCAACATCTAATCCGTCTTCTTTGCTAACGATTTGCATTTGTTCGAGGTTAGCTAGCTGTGGGTTAACGAAAGCACTTAAAGTATATCCTTGTTTCGGGTCGTTGAATGAATATACATATGTTTGTTTGCCTTCGACGTTACGTGTTTCTCCTTGAATTGCTTGATTTGCCAATGCGCTAATTTGTTTGATAGCGTTTGGTTGGGACAAGGCGCCGCTTGCAATGTATTTACCCATGTCATCAGCAAATTCTAGGAAAAATGATGAAGAAAGACCAATTAAAAACGAATCATTTGATTTATTGAATGCTTGAGATGAAATTATACTGTATTGTTGCAAATCTGGTCTATATATGTAAACTTGCTTACCATCAGAAACAACAACTGCTGATTCTTTGCTTGGTTTACCATCTTGAGTAAAGGCAATCTCTGACCTAAATTTGTTCGTTGAATTGACTGTTGTTTTGGCTTGTATGTAAAAGATAATATCTTTACCTTGATTTGTTCCTTTTAACTGCATTTGGGATACAGTTTGATAATTATTACCTTTAAAAAAAGTCTCTCCTGTTTTAATGAGTAGCGGCAAATCTAATTGAGAAGGAGTTGCCGTATCAGGTTTGGACGACGCTATAGATAGACTAGCTGAAGCTTTTGAGTGCGTAGGTAATGCATTACTGCCACTAATAAATCCTAAAGTTACAGCAATTATACTTGCTACACTGACTAAATATTTTGAAACTAAAACCATATTCCTCACACTAAAATTCTTGAAACGGTATTATCATAGCGTTTTGAGTTAATGGTATAAAATTTGATATCTATACCTAGTCTAGTATAGCTTTTGCGACTGTAAGGTGGGCAGTGCCCACCATACGATATTATTTTCCTGTTAGCTCTAGTCCTCCTTGATAACCAGTTATTAAGCGGCTACCATCTTTAAATATGTGGACTTCGAGTTGGTCGCTTGCCCAGTTAACTTGGTCTTGCAGTGCTGGGTTGAAAATGTGGACTCGCTGGTTGCTCGAAGATACTGGAGAATTAGGAGAGTGTACTGCTAACGCTTCGATATATGCGCCATCAACCAAAATATCAAGTTGTGTTAACAAGTCTTTGGCGCCATCTGGTGCATAATCAGATTGGAGTTGCTCTAAGGTAAAGCCAGTGAAGGACATGACGTTTAAACCAGCTGCCTTGATCTTTTGGGCAAGAACTGCGAGTGTAGAAGCTTGCCAGAAGGGTTCTCCACCAGAAAACGTCACTCCTTGGTTACGTTCGTCAGCTCGTATTTTTTCAACGAGGTTATCTACAGATACAAGCTGGTTCACCTCAAACGACCAAGAAGCTTGATTAAAACAACCAGGACACTCGCGCATACACCCCTGCACCCAAATAACCGCGCGCGAACCAGGCCCATTTACCTCGGATGCATTTACATAACCCATGATGTTGAGATAACCAGGCGGAATTTCAGACAGTGACAAATATGGGTGATTTTTTTGCTGATATTGAGTCATTTTCTTCCGTTTGTTCTGTATTATTTCTTTGGCATGGATTTACTAGAAGACTCACACTCGTTCTATGCTAAATTGTCGGGCTACCCAATTACTGTTTACTGTTAGCGCTTCATGTAGGAAGCGCAAGCATTCTTACTTAAGGATCATTACAAATGATTGATACTGCAATTGAGGCAATTATTGCACGCGAAATCCTTGACTCACGCGGAAAGCCAACGGTAGAGGCTGAGGTTCACTTATTTAACGGTGCCGTTGGGTTGGCACAAGTTCCCAGTGGCGCCTCGACAGGTTCTTTTGAAGCACACGAACTTCGAGACGGTGAAAAGAATCGTTACGGTGGTAAAGGGGTACTAAAAGCTGTACAAAATATCAAAGATGTACTGGCGCCAAAGTTATTAAACCTTGATACGCTCAACCAAGAACTTATAGACCGCACGATGATGTCTATCGATGGTTCGCCGAATAAAGCGAATTTGGGCGCCAATGCGATTTTAGCTGTATCTTTGGCAGCAGCAAAAGCAGGTGCGGATGCGTTAGCTATTCCTTTGTACCGTTATTTGGGTGGACCTTTAGCTAACTTGCTCCCGGTTCCTTTAATGAACGTTATTAATGGTGGCGCCCATGCATCAAACAACGTTGATTTTCAAGAGTTTATGATTGTTCCTGTAGGCGCCTCATCTTTTCGCGAAGCACTGCGTTGGGGTGCTGAGGTATTTGCGACCTTAGCAAAAGTACTCGATGATAAAGGTTTGCTAACAGGTGTTGGTGACGAAGGTGGCTTTGCACCGAACTTAGAATCAAACCAAGTTGCTTTAGAGTTACTAATAGCAGCAATTGAAAAAGCTGGATATAAACCAGGGCAAGAAGTAGCTTTAGCGTTAGACGTTGCCGCAAGTGAGTTTTACAAAGATGGGCAATACGTCTATGACGGTAAACCTCATGCACCGAGTGAGTTTATAGATTATCTAGCCAAATTATCTAACGAGTATCCCATTGTTTCAATAGAAGACGGGTTACACGAAGAAGACTGGCAAAACTGGCAAGCACTAACAGCAAAAATTGGTTCAAAAGTGCAGCTAGTTGGTGATGATTTATTTGTTACTAATGTAACTCGTCTCCAAAAAGGTATCGACCAAAAAGCAGCTAATGCCATCTTAATTAAGTTAAATCAAATTGGTTCTTTAACAGAAACTTTAGAAACAATTGATTTAGCTACCCGTAACGGTATGCGTTCGGTTATTAGCCATCGTTCTGGTGAAACCGAAGATACCACAATTGCCGACTTAGCAGTTGCCACACGCGCGGGGCAAATTAAAACAGGCTCCTTGTGTCGTAGCGAACGTGTTGCTAAGTATAACCGCTTACTTCGTATCGAAGACGAACTCGGTTCACGTGCAACTTATGCAGGCGCCGTCGGCATGGGTCCAAAAGGCATTTAAATTGATTCCCCCTGACCCCCAAATCATTGCTCTGTTGGGGGGATCAACCCATAACTTTTCAAACATCTTCTTAAATCCGATCCATAACCTCAACTAACTGCTTTTTTCTTAAAAAATAATATTAAATTCTCACCTAATAATAAAACTAGAATGTCTTCATGAAACACTATTAGTACACAGATCAAAGTTGGAATTGATAATAACAGGAAAAGTATCGAAATAATATTTATTAATTTCATGTATAGTTTGATTTTTGCAGCATATCAGCTAGAGTCAAAAATACTGTTACTTATAGCACAGGCAGGGATGCCTGTGCCACTCCTGTGCCACAAAAATTTTAAAATTAGGGGTAGAAACCTAGTTTTGGTAGTCCTAATGTTTCCGAGGCGCCCATCATGATGTTCATACATTGGACTGCTTGTCCGGCTTGTCCTTTAATTAAGTTGTCGATGACGGACATTACAACAACTCGTCCAGTACGGGTGTCAACTTCTATACCTATGTAGCAAAGGTTACTACCACATGCCCATTTTGTTTGGGGGTATGTGTCGGCATCACAAATTTTTACCCACGGGGAATTACGATAGAACGCGCGGTAAATAGTGATTAAGTCGTCACGTACTAATCCTGGGTCACGAAGGTTTGCGTAAACGGTGGAGAGGATACCGCGTACCATTGGCACGAGATGGGGTGTAAATTGGATTGTGACTTCGTGTCCTGCGAGTTCGCTACAAATTTGCTCAATTTCTGGAGTGTGACGGTGTTTTGCTACGGCGTATGCTGCTATTGAGTTATCTGCTTCGGCAAGTAACATGTTTATTTTGGCTTCGCGTCCTCCGCCTGATGTACCTGATTTTGCGTCTATAATGGCGGTTTCTGGTACTATTAGTCCTTGTTTGAGTAATGGTGATAATGCAAGTAAGCTAGCTGTTGGATAGCAACCCGGACATCCCACTAGCTGTGCTTCTGCTATGCGTTCACGGTATAGTTCTGGTAAGCCATATACGGCTTTTGACGCTGTTTCTTTGTCGCTTCGTTCTTTTCCGTACCACGCTGAGTATGTTGATAAATTACTAAATCTATAGTCAGCGCTTAAGTCTAATACTTTACATCCTTTTTCCAAGAGGAGTGGCGCCATTTGACAAGCTAAACCATTGGGAACTGAAAGAAATACTATTTCACAACGTTCTGCAATAACTTCTGGGTCTACCTTCTCAACTGTCAAGTTAATTGCGTGTGCTAAATGCGGGTAAATATCCGCAAATTTTTTACCGATAGTGCTATCACCCCCCATGTACACTACCTCTACATCCGGGTGGTCTATTAACAATCGCACTAGCTGTACTCCGCCATAACCGGACGCGCCAACTATCCCAACAGGTACGCGCCTAGAATTACCCATAGTATCAAAATCCTTATCTGTTTTTGTAATTAGCTGATGACAGCAGTTTTGGTTGCTTTGCGAACTTTGAGTATTAAAACGCAAATCACGGAATTATTTACTCGTGACTAATATCATAAGCTACAATGATATTTACGATTGGTCGCCGGAAAATTAACATTTGTGTCGCAGTCTAAAGAAGAACTAACTCAAGAATTTGGATTTGACTCGATTAATGCCGCCCTAGCTGACTTAAAAGCTGGTCGCTCTATCGTGGTGGTAGATGACGAGAACCGCGAGAACGAGGGCGATTTAATTTGCGCCGCCCAGTTTGCCACACCTGACACCATTAACTTTATGGCTGTCGAAGCGCGCGGCTTAATTTGTTTGGCAATGATGGGTGAGCGTCTCGACGAACTCGATTTGCCTTTGATGGTGCGAAATATCACTGACACTAATCAAACGGCATTCACAGTTAGTATTGATGCAGGCCCTAGTTTAGGTGTTAGTACGGGTATTTCTGCCGAAGACCGTGCTAGAACTATCCAAGTAGCTTTAAACCCCGCAACTAAACCAGAAGATTTACGGCGCCCTGGTCACATTTTCCCACTACGTGCGAAAGAAGGCGGAGTTCTCAAACGCGCGGGTCATACAGAAGCAGCAGTAGATTTAGCACGGTTAGCTGGCTTATATCCTGCTGGTGTAATTTGTGAAATTCAAAACCGTAACGGTTCGATGGCACGATTACCTGAGTTAATCGACTATGCCAAGCAGCATAACCTGAAAATTATTAGCATTGCCGATTTAATTAGTTACCGCTTACAGCACGACCGTTTAATCGTTCGCGAAACTGTTACAAAACTACCTTCGAGCTTTGGTCAGTTTGATATTTACGGCTACCGCTACATTCTTAACAATACAGAACACGTAGCCATCGTCAAAGGCGACCCTAGCACTTTTGTTGATGAACCAGTAATGGTACGAATGCATTCTGAATGTCTTACAGGTGATGCACTGGGTTCACTTCGCTGTGACTGTAGAATGCAACTTCAAGCCGCACTCAAGATGATTGAAAATGCTGGTAAAGGTGTTGTTGTATACCTACGTCAAGAAGGTCGAGGTATTGGGTTAATAAATAAGCTCAAAGCTTACTCTTTGCAGGATATGGGATTAGATACCGTTGAAGCAAACAAGCGTTTGGGTTTCCCCGCTGACCTACGTGACTACGGTATGGGCGCCCAAATTCTCATGGATTTAGGTTTACACCAGATACGTTTAATTACAAATAACCCCCGTAAAATTGCTGGGTTGAAAGGTTACGAAATAGAAATTGTAGACAGAGTACCGCTGTTAATCGAAGCAAACGACTACAACTCTTATTACTTAAGCACAAAAGCCGAAAAACTCGGACACATGCTGCTGCAAACCTATTTGTTAACAGTAGCAATACATTGGAAAGACGACCCACAATGTGTGACTGATAGATATGAAAGATTAGAGAAACTAAGATATTTAGCAAAAACCCACGACTTATTACTACAAGAAGACGCGCGTCCATTAGCGATAGCACTGTTCGATAAACCATCGTTAGCAGTACACCTCGGTTTTGACCAACCAGGTATGGCAGCAGAAGACTGGTTCTCTCAAACAGGTCATCCTTATATACAAGCCGTAAGTCAAATATTAGATAACTTAGTTCAATTACCTTACATTGAAAAGCTAGAGTTTCTGGTTTCTCCTGGTGTTGACCCACTTAGTAACCTGCAAGTACAGCTAGACCGTGAAGTTTTTGATGTTGGAACTACGGCGCCTTCTTCTATTTGCCACGACCATCTACAAACCCAAAAAATTTATAGTTTTGTAAAGTAAAAATCTCCCAGAATTTCAATTAAAAATTCTGTACCTTCACCTAAGTCCTGATAGTTTCACCGAAGCTATAATCACAAAGGGAAGCAGCAAGGGAGCAGACACGTGAGCCACTGGCATTAAGCTAGATAATAGCTGCATTGCCGCCAGTGATTCTGCTTCTATCATTTCTGGTAAATTGAGCAGATCGTGAGTCGTTCTGTTTGTGAGTTATTGGTTCTATGTTAAATAAGTAATTTTGTCGGACAGTAAGTAGTGTTGTCGGACAGGCGAGATGCCTATCCGGAGGGATTTTTTTATTCGAGCATTTCTAGGTTTCTTACTGCACCTTGATCTGCGCTAGTCGCAAGTAATGCGTAAGCTTTGAGTGCTGCTGTTACCCGACGTTGCCGAGGTTGTTCGGGCTTCCAAGCTGAGTTGCCTTTTGCTTCCATTTGTGTACGACGGTTAGCTAATTCTTCCGCCGATATGTCTACATTGATACTGCGGTTGGGGATGTCGATTAAAATTAGGTCGCCGTCGCGAACTAAAGCTATGTTACCACCTGCTGCTGCTTCTGGAGAAGCATGACCTATTGAGAGTCCCGAAGTACCTCCTGAGAAGCGACCATCAGTTAATAATGCACAAACTTTGCCTAAACCTTTGGATTTTATATAACTGGTTGGATAGAGCATTTCCTGCATACCAGGCCCACCGCGTGGACCTTCGTAACGAATAATTACGATGTCGCCCGGTTCCACTTCGTCGCTGAGAATTCCTTTAACAGCACCATCCTGACTTTCGTAAATGCGCGCTTTACCTTTAAATACGTGAATGCTTTCATCAACACCTGCTGTTTTAACAATACAACCGCGTTCGGCTAAGTTGCCATAAAGTACAGCAAGTCCGCCCTCTTTGCTGAAGGCGTTTTTGAGGCTGCGAATACAACCATTTTCTCGATCTAAGTCGAGTGATGGCCAACGAGTTGCTTGACTGAAAGCTTGTTGAGTTGGAATACCCGCAGGACCCGCCTTAAAGAAGGTGTGGACGGTTTCGTCTTTTGTACGCATGACATCCCAATGTTCGAGCGCTTCTTTCAACGTTTTACTATGGACTGTTGGTACGTCTGTGTGGAGCAGTCCGGCACGATCTAGCTCGCCGAGAATGCTATAAATGCCGCCAGCACGGTGGACATCCTCAATATGATACTTAGGTGTGTTAGGCGCCACCTTACAGAGTTGCGGTACTTTACGTGAAAGGCGGTCTATGTCGGTTAAGGTAAAATTTACATTGGCTTCATGTGCGGCAGCAAGCAAGTGTAGAATGGTGTTGGTGGAGCCGCCCATAGCAATGTCCAGCGTCATGGCATTTTCAAACGCTTTAAAACTGGCTATTGAACGTGGCAGTTTCGATTCATCGTCCTGCTCGTAGTAGCGACGGGTAATGTTGACAATAGTCCGCGCGGCGTTAAGGAACAAATCCTTACGGTCGAAATGAGTTGCAAGTACGGTGCCATTTCCTGGTAAAGAGAGACCGATGGCTTCGGTTAAACAGTTCATGGAGTTTGCGGTGAACATACCAGAGCAAGAGCCACAGGTCGGGCACGCGGAACGCTCATATTCTTCGGCAACCTCATCACTGATACTTTCGTCCGCAGCAACCACCATAGCGTCCACCAAATCCAATTTGTGTTCTGACAGCTTAGTTTTGCCTGCTTCCATTGGACCACCAGAGACAAATACTGTGGGAATATTAAGACGCAGGGCTGCCATCAACATACCGGGGGTGATCTTGTCACAGTTGGAAATGCACACCAAGGCATCTGCACAATGAGCGTTGACCATGTACTCGACCGAATCAGCAATGATCTCGCGCGAGGGTAAACTGTAGAGCATCCCGTCATGCCCCATAGCGATGCCATCATCCACTGCAATAGTATTAAATTCCTTGGCGACAGCACCAGTTGCTTCAATCTCACGGCACACCAATTGACCTAAATCTTTCAGGTGAACGTGACCGGGTACAAATTGCGTAAAGGAGTTGGCGACGGCAATTATTGGCTTCTCGAAATCCGCTGTTTGCATTCCAGTCGCACGCCAAAGCGCGCGGGCGCCAGCCATATTACGTCCCTGAGTGGAGGTTTTGGAGCGATACGTAGGCATGGGACATCCTATTCGTTTAAAGGTTCTTAGTAGATCAAGTTTAGTAGAAAATGTTAGCCAATAAGTTATGTTGTGGGTTAATTGGTCGTGGGCTGGTATAATTTGTTGCTACAGGGAGAAAGAACTATTAGAGAGCCGATAAGTAGAAGGTGTTGACATAAAAGTTTAATTGTCGATGTGGCTATAATCAAACATTGAGGCGCCCAGTTATCAATGCTCGACAGCCACGATTCAATCTAAAAATGAAGGTTGTGAACCAATGTATAAATTCAAACTTTAGTCAACACGCGGAAACTCATCTTCTGGCTCTCCTTGTATTTCTACATGTATCAATAACCACCTTTCTTCACCAGAAATATAGCGAACTTTTACTAGCTTGTCGGCATATCTTCTACCTTGTACGGCATCATACGATATTGCCTCAACCTAACTGGCCTAGTGCAGATCATGCTGTTAAAGTTCAGGAACTGATTTCAGCTTTGGAAAATAGAAGAGATTTAATTGTTACAAAAATGAATTGGTCTAGTGGTGTAGTAATTGCAACAAAAGTTAAGCATTAATTTTAATCAATAGCACAGGCGGGACGCCTATGCTACATCCGTTACATCCGTTGCCATTAGCCAACCCAAAGACCTTGTGCAAAACGTATACTGAAAATAAATAATAGGATTGTGAAAAAGCTTATACTCATATAGCCCCAACGGGGGTAACGCACGCTTAAAATTCCATATACGATTATTGTGGGCACAATACCATAAACAAGACGCGAGAGTGAAATGGTTCCACCTGATAATATCAGCATTGCCATTCCGCATAAACCATAAAACAAGGTTACAGGTGTTAACGATAGTCGGTAGTGCCAAAGCAAGAAAGCACTTACTATGAATACAGCAGCGTTTATCAAAGGGTCTCCAGCTAGTAACCATAAACCCAAGAATAATAAACCAAAACCATAATCAACCTTGGCTGCACTTAACTTATTTCGATGGCGCCACAGTAAATAAGCACATCCGATTATAATTAGAAATACCAAAGGGTGAGTAATATCTTTAATGACTCCATGCTTGTAATTCCGCATACCGACGGTGATTTGCATTAACATTTTCCACCAGGATTCCCAGTCAAAACCAAAGTTTTTACGCCAAGCTTTTTGAGCATGAATAAATGCAAGTGCGTCCCCATGCTGCACAGCACAGTAAATACTGAAAAAAAGTATTCCTATACTCGTTGCAAGTCCTGCTAAGTAAGCTTTTAAAGGTTTTTTCTGTTTCCATGCTGCTAATAAAAACGCTGGTATCAATGCTATTCCCGTTGGACGTGTTGCTGTTGCTAAGGCGCCAAATATTGCTGTTTGAGTATATTTATTTTGGTCAAACGCTCGTAATGCTGCAGTACTAAGTAGTAAGTATAGTGCTTCTGTATATATAGCTGCTGTAAATATTGATAGTGGAAACAATGCAGCAAGCGCTACCGTCCAACGCGCGACTCTTTCACCTAGATATTGATATAGCCAAAGATACAAAATATATACAAATACCAAAAATGATAGGTTACTGACTAATACACCTGCTAATTCAAAAGATAAACCAATATGAGTCAGCGCGCGTATTATCAACGGATAAAGAGGAAAAAATACAACATTACCTGCGCCGTTGTAGTATTCGTATCCTGAGGTTACGATATGACGATAAAGCTCACTATCCCAGTGTGAAAATACCCCTAAGCCAAATGTCGCTGCAACTCCTTTATGTGGTGCGGGTAGCAACGGTGCAACCAACAACATCGCTACCCAAATTAACGCGCGGCTAGCAAACCACATTGTAGCGGGAAATATTAACCCGCTTGTGGCTTGAGTGATTTTTGCTGATAATGATTTAACGCTACTCATCACATTATTTTATCTGAAAAGATGATACTGTATACAATCATGAGTCGGTGCGTGACGCGACTAGATGCGGGCTTCGTTTCAATATTTTTGTAGCGTCACGCACCCTACTTTTACGTGCCATTACAAATCCAGAATTGACAAAAGCCGCTGCTTATCCAACGCTTGGAGCTTAACACTTTCCTCAGAAAACGCTTGACAGTAAAAATCATGACGTTTTGGGTCAACTTTCGGGTCAGTTTCCTGCCAAAGTTCCTTGTAATGCTGCACACGTTTCTCACACATTACCATTTCTATGCAGGCAATAGCAGTTTGAATGACTTGTACTGCACGCTGTATATCTGTTTTTGCTTTTGGTGTTAGATGAAATAAATGTGAAACTAATGCCGTTTCTTCTGGATATTCCAAACATATCGTTTGTAGTCTAGATACTACATCTGGGTCGTATTGATCTGATACAGTCTCTGATACTTCTAAGATTTTTTGCCACAAAAACCTATGGTGCGAATGGCTGAATTGTAAATCGTGTTTATCTATAATATCTACTATGTGTTGTCGTTGACCTGGACAATGTAAAAAGATTCGCAGTAGTAAAGCCTCTGCTTTTTCTAATAAGCTTATGGGAGTGCTAAGTGCTGAGTGCTGAGTGCTGAGTGTAGAGACGCGATTAATCGCGTCTCTACGGGTTTGGGGTGGAGAGAATTTTGGTTGTAGTGCTTGTCCGTTATTTCCTTGCGGAGCTATTTGTGTTAACAGGTTTTCGACTCGTAAAGGTACTAACTGAGTGTTTCCTAAACTGAGGATTTCGGCACAATATGTAATGTAGTAAGAACGTGTATCTGGATTTACTATGTTTTTCAGTAGTTTTACTATTTGCTGTGAAGCTTGTTGATAGTCTGTAGCTTGTTTCAGGTCTTTGTCTTTGATGCTTTGCTGAATTTGCCAGTCTAACCAAAGCGGCGCCGTTGCGAGTAATTGCTTGTATTCTTCACTTGTATGGGTATGCAAATACTCGTCTGCGTCTTTACCATCGGGAATATTAAGAATCTTAAGTTGCACTTCTCCTTTATATGCCAAATCAGCTATTTCCCCTATCGCGCGTTCTGCTGCATTCGTACCTGCTTTATCTGCATCAAAGTTAAGAACTAATTGTTTTGAATCACAATAACGTAGTACTAATTTAACTTGCTCAATACTAAGTGCTGTTCCTAGTGAAGCAACCGCATTATTTATACTAGCAGCATGAAGCGCAATTGCATCAAAATAACCCTCAACTACAACAACTTGGTCAAATTGTGGTATGCCGTTTCTAGCTGCGTCGAGTGCAAATAAATTTTTACCTTTACTAAATAACTCGGTTTCTGGGGAGTTGAGATACTTTGGTTGCTCATCACCCATCGTTCTACCACCAAAAGCAATCACACGTCCCATGAAGTCACGGATGGGAATAATTATTCTGTCACGGAACACGTCATAATACCCGCTTCCCTCTTTGCGAGGTTTAATTAAACCCGCTTGTTCGACTAACTGTACAGGGTAATGCTTGTCTTGTACTAAATATCTATATAAAGTTTCCCACCCTTGCGGCGCATACCCTAAACCAAATTGCTGAATTATCTCATCGCTTAGTTTCCGTTTTGAGCGTAAATATTCTAAGGCGCCACCGCCTGAATTTTTGAGCGCATGTTGATAAAATTGCGCTGTAGTTGCTAAAACTTGATATAACTCCTCCCGACGCGAAATTTGACGCTCTAGCTCTTGTCTTTGTTCGGGTGCAAGCGTTTGTACTGGAACTTGATAGCGACGCGCGAGGTCTAACACAACCTCCGAAAATGAGCGCTTTTGCAACTCCATCATGAACTTGATCGAATTCCCTGTTGCCTGACAACCAAAGCAATAGTATATTTGCTTAGTTTGGCTGACTGTAAAGCTAGGACTTTTTTCATCGTGAAAGGGACACAAACCCACATGATCTTTTCCACGCTTACGTAAAACAACATACTCCGATACGACATCATATATATCGGCTCTATGTTTTACTTCTTCTATAGTGTTGGGGTGTAAGCGAGGAATTTGCATAGGTCAGGAGTCAGGAGGTAGGAAGGAGGGTCAGGAGTCAGGAGGTAGGAAGGGGGTCAGGAGTCGGGAG
>NZ_JBXXZH010000049.1:0-44994 GCF_059640475.1 Calothrix sp. CBUCES-K 9914 | reverse complement strand
TTTAGGGCGCATTCACCCAGCTAGTGCCTGCTCCAGCAGTTCTTAAATCTGGCGAAGGTATTGAAAAGGACAAATTATTTCTCAAAAATTAGCAAAATAAAAAGCAAAAGCCGAAGAAAAGATGAAGATTAATGAATTAAAATTCTCAGCACAAAAACAAAAGAAAGAAGCTCAAGAACTTAAAAAATTAGAAAAGGAACAATTAAAAGCTTAAAAGAGAAGTGAACGCGAAGAGAATAAAAACCAAAAAAATGCAACAAAAGGTTGAGAATATTTAATATGAAATTAATTGAAAACATTTTAACTATCCTTGAACAAGCAAAAAGCTCTGGAGCTATTGATTTTATAAATGACGTTGGTAAACATGTATGGGAATACTTCCAAAAAGATTATGATTTAGGCTATTCAGATGAACGTCCAGATATAATTGCTAAAGTATTACACACGATGAATGCAGGTGCGGCGCCAAATATTGCCTTAGTTGGAATGACCTCAGCAGGAAAATCTAGTTTAATCAATGCGCTGTTTGGTAAATCTATCTCGGAAGTTCAACGAACACCTGACACGACGAACTGTGTCCTTGTAGCCGAATTTCCTAGTGGCTTACGAATTTATGATACTCCAGGGCTTGCTGGCGATGAAGATTTAGGATATGAGAATATTACTCGGCTATTTTTAGAAATACCACAAGAAGAAGATGCTACACAGTTCTCTACTGTACCATTTCAGGAAAAACCACCTGAAATTATTAAGTTACCTACTAACCAATTGCCAAAGCTAGATGCTATTTTATTTTTAGTAGATATTTCGCGTACTCTTAATAAATATGAAAAGAGAGCTTTAAGAGGATTTTTTCTAGAGCTTAAAAATAAATTTGGAGAATACATTGTTGTTACTGGTACTCATCTTGACGAATTGAACAATCTTTCTATTCAGGAAAGTCAAGGTCAGTTAGACAGCTATAATAAGCTATTTGACAATGAATTAACAGCAGTTTCATCTATTTCTGGACAAGGATTATCTGAGCTAATTATCAAGCTATTCAGTATAATGCCTCAAAAAGTGTCTCCTGCAAAGCTTCAAGAGTCACTTATAAGCACTAGAAAACTGAGTAGACTTTCCTTTATTATTAAAGAGTCCAGTAACTTGCTCGCCGAAATTATACTTCTCAAAGGAAACCAGGTTAATGATATTAAAGCTGCATACTTATGGCTTTTCGCATTTATTTGTAAACACTACTCAGTTGATGAAAATACTTGGTCAAGCTGTAACGGTAATGCCTGGAAGATAGCTGATAAAGCCATAGAGGCTGGAAGAAAAGAGTATAAGTTTACTCGTTCTCCCAAAGATTTTTTAGAAAACTTACAAGCATTTTTAGGAAAAAGTTTTCAAACAAGCATAATTGAAACTAATGCTTTAGGAATCGATGGACTTAAAGAATTGCTACCAGGAATATATGAACTATTATATGCATTAAGTAATGTTACCCATCCTGAATACAGTTTTTTACAATTAGAAAAACTTCTTTGTTTAAAAGCTAATAAAATTGAAGAATTCGTACAACAAAATAAAGTAGAACAGCTTGCTTATCAGATTGGAAAAATACTGCATCAGCTTTTTGAAGAAGATAGTACAGATTCTCAAAATAACCAAAGGGAGCAAATTGGGTTAAGCGTGCTAGTTCACTTGGAAGAAATACAAGATAGAGTATATCGCAATGGAGAATTCGCTGGTACTCGTAACCCATATAGGTGCCTAGAAGGATTTCAGCTAAATGTTGTACCTCATATTCCTGGCTTAAGTATAAAGTACATGGCTCACTTGCAAGACAAAGGTGATGTACCTTGGGTAAGCGAGGGTGAATTTATTGGTACTCGTGGTGAGTGGCGACGGTTAGAAGGTTTTGCTATTGAGTTAACAGGAGTTGCAGCTCCTAACTACAAGATTTCTTACAAGTGTCGTATACAAGGTATAGGTGACTCTCGTACTTATTCAAATGGTCAGTTTTGTGGAAGTCGAGGAAAATCACAAACAATTGAAGGGATTCAAGTTTGGTTAGAAAAGAAGTAGAGTAATCATTAAATATCTAATATGCTTATTTTTTTTGTTCACGGAGTCAATACTCAACAAAGTACTTATGCTGATGTACTTATAAACAAGGTTAAAAAACAGCTACCAAACCCATCATATTTTTACTCAAGCTTTTGGGGAAACGAATTCAATAATAAAAAACATCAAATTATTGGGTATATTGAAGATGACCTTTCAAAAGCCTACGCAAAGCATAAAGAGTATAAAGGATGGCATGGTGATGTTTTTAGATATAAAAAACGAAGAAATGAGTTAATCAGTAATTTTTTAGGAGATTTTTTAATTTATCAAAATCAAGAACGTGGAAGAAGAATACGCCAGATTATTACTGAACAGTTCAATGGTTTTTTACGTGACCATGCCAATGAAACTGAAATTCACATAGTTGCTCATTCTTTAGGTGCTTTAATCCTTTGGGATTTGCTTTTCTCAGATAGTTTACATCTGGACGACCCAGCTTTTCTTTTTAGGGAAAAGCTCAACCAATTAAATTTAGCAAGCATTACAACATTAGGTTCTCCCCTCTTATTTGTAACACAGATGTTAGATATTGATTTCTCTGTAGTTAACCATTTTATTAAAAATTGTAATGTAAAACAAACTCAAAAGACTACACGAGCATACAAGCTACGATGGGTAAATATAATTCATTCCTCTGATTTGATTGCCTATCCTTTGAAAGCTGCTATAGAAAATCAAATTAGTGCTGAGTTATTATTTTGTGACCAGTATGTTTGGCAAGATGCAAATTCCACTGAGCATACATTAAGAAATTTAGGGCAATCTGATATGGCAATGGTCGCTGCGGCAGAAGATGCTCATTCTTCTTACTTGTATGATAATTTGGATGGCACTATTACATCACGGATTATTGCAGACAACTTGTTAGGAAATGCAGAAAAGCTTTTAGCCAGATGTATCAATCCAAAAAAATAATGATAATTATTCCACTGGCGCCACTTCGTACTACTGGTTAACATACTTTAATAGTACATATGATTTGAGCATGGAGCAAATGCCGCAAAATGGTACTACTGGTTAAATTAAACCTGTTTATCCAACAAATTTCGCTCCACTACTTTCTTCTGCTTAAACTGAGCAATAGAACGCTCTAAATGGGCAGCATTAGCCGGAGATTTAAGTAAATGTACCGTTTCTAACAAACTATTAAATACATCTAGAGACATCACTACAGTATCTGCTGCATCTCTTCTTGTGATGATAGTATAGTCGGCATCTTCCACTACTCGGTCTAAAACATCCTTGAGGTTATTTCTCGCTTCGCTAAAAGACACAACTTTCATCGGTTTCATACTTGTACAGGTTATTGTACAAGTATAACAGCCGCAAATATATCAAGCAATCCCTTCGGAGTATTTTTCATTCATAGGCGCCTAGGAATAAAAATTTGATTTGAGATACTCTAAATATTCCAATAAAAAAGGATGTAAATAATACATCCCATTTTAATGGTGCCAAAAAAGATAGTTTTTAAGTACACATTGAAAACGGCACCGTTTTATAAGTTATTTGTGCCGCGCTTTATTATGAGTATAGATACAGTAGAGTTTTAGCAGTTACGGAAAAATTAAAATATTTTTTTAATATCCGTTACATCTGTTGCCCTGCTAACATACTTGCATAGGGTGATTCGTGTAAGTGAGCTTTTCCTGCGGAACCGAAAAGCTGTATTTTTTCACTTATTACGGTTTGCATTGCGTTGATCGCATTTTGCATTAGGTCTACTAAGTCGGGACTTTTTGAGGTGCTTAAATCTTTTTTCAAGTTCTGTACATATGCTTGACGTATCTCTGTATTAACGTTAAATTTACATACACCCAATTCTATCGACTTGCTTATCATTTCTGGTGGTAAACCAGAGGCGCCATGCAATACTAATGGAATATCAATATTTTTGCGGATAAGAACTAGTCTGGGAAAATCAAGTCTTGGTTTGCTCTTATATTCTCCATGTACATTCCCGATAGTTACAGCCAAAAAATCAACTTTTGTAGCTGCTACAAATTCAACAGCTTGGTCTGGGTCGGTCATTAAAGCTTCTTTTTCTTCAACTGTCATTCCATCTTCGCTGCCGCTTATTCTACCAATTTCTGCTTCGACTGCAGCGCCACTCTGATGTGCTAATTCCGTCATTTGTTTAGTAAAAGCTAGGTTCTCTGTATACGGTAAAGGTGAACCGTCTGCCATTACAGATGTCATTCCTGCATTTAAAGCTTGTTGAATGGCGCCTATCGAGGTACTGTGGTCAAGGTGAACTGATATAGGTACTTTTGCTGTGCGTGCTGCTTCCATACATAATGTCACTAACGGGGTTCCACCATATTTGAGTGAACCAGGGTGAATTTGCAGCATTGCTGGACTTGATGAGGTTTCGGCAGCTTGAACTACCGCTTTAACCCCTTCCAGATTATATATGTTGAAGGCGCCGATTGCATAAACATTCCTGCGCGCGGTTTCGAGCAAATCCCTTGTTGAAGCAAGCATGTTATTTGCACTCTAGATATTTAAACGTTACTGCTATATTCCAACATATCAGGATAAAGCAAAAGTTTTAAGTTGAAAATAATTAAGTTTTTTTGTAATCTTATTTTGAGCTATATCAGTATATTGCCGCAGTATATATACAAGCATAATTTTTTTTAAAATTCCACTATTTACCTGATAAATTAAGTCGCTCAACAAATTTCAAAAGTCGTAACTACTCTACAAGTAGAATATCTATCACAGTTAGAGAAAGAAGTAATTATAGAAATGAATAAGGTTCGTACAAATCCACAGTCTTATATTCCAATAATGGAAGAGTACAAAAAGCGCTTTCAAGGAAATAAAGTTCAAATTGAAAAACGCAAGTTCATGCAGACGCAAGAAGGTATAGTGCTTGTTGATGAAGCTATGGTTAAGTAGGAAGGCGCAAAAAAACGGAAGTATGTAACGAAAAGTAAAGTTGCTCCAAAGCTTCTTTGCTCCTGCCTTCTGACTTCTGCCTCCTACCTTGTTATGCCCACCTACTTACACAACTGCTCAAGATATTGTTATGCAGCTAATTATCGATGATGGTGTACCAACGCGCGGACACCGAAAAAATATGTTCAACTCTGATTTCCAAGTAGCTGGAGTTGCATTTGGTAATCACTCTGTATACCGTGCTATATGTGATATCACTTACGCTGGTGGATTTGACGAAGCAAACACCCAAGCCAATAAATAAACAATGCATGGAAACAACTTAGTTTTATAGCACGTCAACACATTGTAACTAAATCAATCAGTATAACTTCTGTTGAGAGGTCATAAATGCATCGGTCAAATTGGTTGTTTCTTCCCATCGCTTTAATACTCACACTGGCGCCGCAATTTCTGTCTGACTCATCTTTGGCTAAGTCTACATCTCAAGAAGTATCTAACCCAACAGTCAAAGCAACTCCAATGATGTTAGCAAGCGCTAATTACCTATCATCATTAGAATCACAGGTAATTGCGGAAACAAACAAAGTACGAACAAACCCTAAGTCTTATATTCCAATTCTCCAAGATTACCGTAAGCGTTTTCAAGGTAATAAAGTCAAAATTGGCAACAATTCATTTTTAGCAACTCAGGAAGGAACCAAAGCAGTTGACGAAGCGCTAGCATTTTTGAAGTCACAACGTCCGATGGGTGCTTTGTCCCCATCTAGAGGAATGTCAAAAGGCGCCAAAGACCATGTTCTAGACCAAGGAGCAAAAGGCGCCATCGGTCATAATGGCAGCGATGGCAGTAGTCCCTTTTCTCGCATCAGTAGATATGGAAAGTGGCAAACTACCGCTGGCGAAAATATCAGCTACGGTCCTGCGACTGCCCAAGACATTGTTATGCAATTGATTATTGATGATGGTGTACCAGACAGAGGACATCGTAAAAATATCTTTAACCCTAATTTCAAAGTTGCTGGGGTAGGGTTTGGAAATCATGCTAAATACAGAAAGATGTGCGTAATTACTTATGCTGGTGGATTTAAAGATAAATAAGCTTTGACCAACACATATAACCAATTCATCGTAGAGACGTTACATGTAACGTCTCTACGGGTTTATTGTGTTTTCACTCGTAAATATTTACGGATGGTTTCCGAAAAGCTGCTGTTAGAAAGTGAAATTATCTACAATACATGTGTTCATTAGTAACAACACCAATGCGTCGGATATTTCCTTGGGTATTTACCCCTATCAGCTTACTCCTCTCCTCGTGTCAACTTGTGCTGCAACCTGATTTTCCCATTTCTATACAACCAAGTGATTCTGGTGTTCCTGCATCCGAAAGTGACTTATCGCGTTTGGAACAACAAGTTGTTGTAGAAATGAACAAAGCGCGAACTAACCCAGCTGCTTATGTCAAAATTTTAGAAAACTATAAAAAGCGCTTTGACGGTAAACGAGTTAAACTTTCACCTCATTTGTATCTTCAAACTCAAGAAGGTGTTCCTGCTGTTGACGAAGCTATTCAATACCTTAAAAAAGTTACCCCCGTACCTGCTTTAAATGTATCGAAGGGTTTATCACTTGCCGCGCGTGACCATGTTCTAGACCAAGGAAGTAAAGGTTTAACAGGTCATTCAGGAAGTGATGGCAGTAACCCTTTTCAACGGATGCAACGCTATGGAAGTTGGCAACGTATAGCTGGAGAGAACATTAGTTACGGTTCTCCTACAGCGCAAGATATTGTCATGCAATTAATTATTGATGATGGAGTACCCGACCGAGGTCATAGAACTAATATATTTAACCCCGAATTCAAATTAGCAGGAGTCGCTTTTGGTATTCACTCTACCTACAGACAAATGTGTGTAATTGATTATGCGGGTGGATATGTAAATAAAATTAGTTGATATTCCAAAATGCCCTAATACATACATTTTCATCATAGTAAAGACAATTTAAGCCTCGCGCGCTTCAGTGATTGGTTAGATACAAACGGTTTTGTATCGGCTGATACCAATAAGTTGATAAAGCTATCTGAGTGGAATGGCGATATATTTGGCGATTTAACTACAGTTAGCCCTATTCTCCCAATTTATAATATTGTAAGATGTAATTTATGGCGTTGCAGCTTCAGCTAAATCATTCGGCAAATTTGTTTTCATTTTAATCCAACTTGTCAAAAGTGGTAACTGCCGAGCAAACCAAATTGATTCCAAAAGGCAAATAATACCACTGGCAATTACCGTATTTGGGGCGCCGATATATTGTGCTAAACTACCAGCGAGCAAACTACTCAAAGGTAGCGTACCAATTATAGATAGAGAATAAAGGCTCATCACTCGACCCCGCTTATCGTCTTCAACTAAGGTTTGGACGATAGTGTTACCGCAAGACACTATAAGCATTCCGGCGCCACCTATTATGACTAGAATTAGTAACGAAAGCCAAACTTGTCTAGATATTGCAAAAGCAATTAAGCCAATTCCACTTATAGCAGGACATAATGCCATTAACTTTTCTAAACCCAACACTCGCCGACGCAAGCTAAGATAAAAACAGCCAATAACTGAACCTACAGAACCTGCTGCACTCAAAAAGCCCATTGTATCCCCACCACCTTTAAGAATGTTAGATGCAAAGATGGGAAATAAGGCCATATGGACAGTACCAACTAAACCATTTAACGCTAAAAGTAACAAAATGGCACGAATTGGCACGACATTATATATATAACTAAATCCTTCTTGTAATTTTTGCCAAGTGTTGCTTCCAGATGTAGAAATATGAGAAGGAGTTGGTCGTAATCTCATTGAAATAAGCGTGAATAATGCCACAACGTAACTTAAACTATCGTAAAGAAAGCAATAGTTGGCGCCTAAAGAAGCAAGTAATAAACCTCCAATAGCAGGTCCAATTAACATAGAGCTACTGAGCATGGCAGAATAAAGGGCGATAGCGTTGTTTAAATGGTCACGGTTATCGACTGTTTCAATTACAATCGCATACCTCACAGGCATATCTAGACCTTTTAGAAATCCTCCCCAAATACTGAAAATCATTAGCACCCAAAAATTTGCCAATCCTAAAAACGAAAGTGTCGTTAAAGTTAAAGAAGCGACTGTTCCTAGCACTTGCACCAGTATCAATAAATCGCGCTTACTCCAACGGTCACTCAAAACCCCTGAAAACGGCGCCAGAACTAATGTCGGTAAAAATTGTAGAAACCCGTTTAAACCAAGCAACCAAGCAGAACCCGTCAAGGTATAAATTAACCAGGAAATCGTTACCTGCGTCATAAACGTGCCTGACAGTGACAGCGTTTGTCCACCAAAGAAGAGTCTAAAGTTACGCGACTGGAATGCAGGTAGATGTAAATATATATTATTTTTTAGCCAGCCCCTCAATTGTATATGCCTCCCTGATAAATAATACTGTTATTTTAGTATTATATTATACTTTTTTCTCTTCAGCACTGATAACGGTTCTTATTTAGGTATTGTAGGGTGCGTGAAAGTCATTACAAATATAAAATGAAACGTAACGTCAGTGCTTTCACGCACCATAAACAAGTGAAAATATAAAATAAAACTAAAGCAATCACATCACACCTGCAAACAATCGCATTCCCCAATTGGGTGAATCCTTGAATGAATAAAGTAATTAATTTTTTGTCGTTTGCTGCAATTGAATAAAGGAAATAGACGTATCTTGTGTAGGCAGCAATATTCTAAAATGCAAATTCGGGGCTGAAGTTATCAGAATGCGTTAAATCCGATACAAAAGCATGATATATAGGTACTCATTTACGGCAATACTCTTGTGGTTCCTTCATGTTGTCTCCAATAGTTCCTGGGGGTGTGATGTTACAGAAGGCGCCTAACTTATATCTTGCACCTACACCCTAGAAGGGTGAGACTATACGAACAAAGCCTGCATACGCAGGCTAAAAAGGCTATTTTTTCGTGTTATTGATAAAAATTTATGTTTATTGTAAATAAATAAATTAAGTATTAATACGTTGGTGCAAGATGTGAGCCTAAGTACATGCTGAAGACATGTTTATAGTACTTTTATAGTACTTATAGAGCGCGTAACTTAACTGGCGCCATATTTTATATGCTTTAAGAGTATTTTATTAAACAGTAATACTCCGTACAAGTACGCTGATTACTTCACCTGGACTACTAGGTAAAAGTGGACTCCATTCATTTACATCAGCTTATCCCAATTGATGTAGAACTTGAATGGTAATTGTAACCGTGCGTTGCGAACCAGTAAGAGTATGTCTAATTTTTTCATATTCTGGCGCCGTGTTGTTTGTAGGTGTTGCTAATTCCCTTGCGAGTCTTTTCTGTATTGATGAAAGCTTTAACTGTGTGTGCATTTATTGATTGTGCCTTCAGGACTTGTTGCCTTATACAAATTTACAGTGGGTAAGAAGTTGTGCTCGTGAAAGTGAACCAACTTAATATATATTAATATATTTTTACAAATTTTATGATAAAAAAAATTAAAATAGATTTAATAAAAAAATTAGGTTATGAGCAATGTCTTATAGTGATTTTAAAGACTTAGATAGTCTGAGAACTTTGGGAATTACAACGATTGAATCAGTACAAAACTTAATAATTTCTGAACCAATTGAACCTAGCTCTTTTTTGATTGAAGCGTTAAAGAGATTCACACCCTTAGCGACTGCTATTAATACAGAAAAAGCGCGCTCAGAATATATAATTGCCCCAATTTTAAGTGAGATTGCTTATATTAACTCTCAGATAAGTTTATTTTCGGGTCGTAATTTTAATGTGGATGCGAGTAGAGGATTAACAGGATTTTGTGATTTTATTCTTACTCACAATCCAGATAAACTGGTAATTAAAGCACCAGTAGTAGTAATTGTAGAAGCAAAAAACGAAAATATTAACGATGGACTTGCACAGTGTATCGCCGAAATGTATGCTGCACAAATAGTTAATCAAAAAAACTTGGAAGAAAATATTAAAACTGTTTACGGTACTGTCACAACTGGACAAGTATGGAGATTTCTTTCAATGGATAAAAATCAGCAAGTAAAAGTTGACCTGAATGAGCGTTATTTAACTCCTTTGAATGAGCTTTTGGGAATTTTAGTTGCAATTACATCAATTTCTGACAGCATTTCGGGTGTTATTGTTTGATGTTGGAGAATTTTTATCTTGTGGAGTGGGCATCCTTGCCCGCCTCTTATATAAAGTTATATGGGACGGGCGAGGATGCCCATCCCACAATTGCAGGTCAATATAATTTTTGAAAGTTTTTTAGCAGAACACTGTACTAATCTTGCTTAACTCAAACCAAGTGCGGTCGCCAACTACACCATCAACAGTCAAGCCAGTATTTTTTTGTAACTGTCTTACAGCTTTCTCTAAACGGTTGCCAAAGTCACCATCAATGGCGCCAACTTCATAACCACCAATTGATAGTCTTTGTTGAACTGCTTTAACTAAGTCTCCTTTGCTGCCTTTCTGTAAACTAGGCATATCTACAGGGGCGCCTTTGAACAATGAACGCCAAGTTCTATCACCAACAATACCGTCTTGTACTAAAAACATCCGTGCTTGGAATAGTTTAACTGCGGCTGTAGTTTTGGCACCAAAGTTACCATCAATTACTTCTTCTCCTGGGAATACACAGGCGCCGGAACTGTTAAGTGTTACGTAAGCATTATATTTTAGTAAGAGTTTTTGTAATTCTTTAACTGCCTCACCCTTGGAACCTTCTTTTAGAACCGGTTTTTGAAGTTGAGCGGTTGTCCTAAATGTGTCTGTCATAATTTTTTCCTGTGTGAATTGTTATCTAAGTAATTCATCACGGCGCTTCCCTAGGATTACGTACTTTGTTTGGTACACAACAGGGTACTATTTCTTAAACGGACATGATATAACATTCGACGACTACAGGCGCCAGTTTGCTTGATAATATCGCTACACACCGTCTTTTAATTCTGCGTCAGGTTTGAAATTAACAGGACTTTTGAGTAATGTGGTAGGTTAGAGTCACAAACGCGGAGGGGTGACTAATTTCTTGTGGCTAAAGATCGTTTTCATGAAGTTGTTAAAAAAGCCCTAATCAAAGATGGGTGGAATATAACTCACGATATATTAGAAATTAAGGTAGGTGGTGTTGATATGGAAATTGACTTAGGAGCGGAACGGTTACTAGCAGCAGAACGGGGAACTGAGAAAATTGCGGTTGAAATTAAAAGTTTCTTAGCTAGCACATCGACAATTTCACAATTTCACATGGCGATGGGGCAATTTATTAACTATCGAGCAGCGCTGCGTCGTGAAGATGCTGACCGTATTCTTTATTTAGCAGTTCCTGATATAACTTATAACACCTTCTTTCAACTTGATTTTCCTGCCTCAATGATACAAGAAAATTCTATAAAACTAGTTACTTACAATATTAAAAATGAGGAGATTGTTCAATGGATAAATTAACACATTATCAGCAAATAGTACAAGAACTACTGATAAGTTATGCTCAAACTAAGCCTGCTTATGGTGAATTTGAAGTTGAAACTATTTTCGATACGCAACGAAATCATTATCAAATCGTACATTTTGGTTGGCATCATCAACGATGGATCCATCATTGTATAATACATTTAGATATCCGGAATGAAAAGGTATGGATTTTTAATAATTCAACAGAGCATGATATCGCCGCTGATTTAGTTGAGTTAGGTGTGCCGAAACAAGATATTGTATTAGGATTTTATCCTCCTTATATGCGGGAAATGAGTGATTATGCGGTGATGTAAGCAAAGACTACCTGCGTAGGCTAAAATTTTAGCCCACGAAGATTTAATTAGTTTGCTTCGCCAATCAGCGTAAAAGCAGCCCAATCACTAGGTTGAGGATGTGTTTTCATAGTATTTAACATTGCTTTTCTCAAGGCTATAGCTTTATCTGGGTTTTGTTGTAAATTGCGGTAAAAATCTGTCATTAAAAGCTTACTGCTTTCATCAGCTATTTTCCATAAAGTAACAATCACACTGGGAGTTCCAGCAGTAATTAACGAGCGCGATAAACCAATGACACCATCACCAGTCAATTTACCAACTCCTGTGTCACAAGCACTTAAAACAATTAATTCTGCACCAAGTTTTAAATCTAAAATTTCACCAGATGTTAATAAGCCATTGTCTTTACCATCAGAAGCGAGAACTACGGCGCCGGGAACACCAAGATTTTTGATATCATCAATTAAGCCGTGGGTTGCAAGGTGAATTATGCGTGCGCTCGCCATTTTTTGTAATACAAGAGCTTTTGTTGCTTGTTTAGTAAGAATGGGTTGAGTATTTAAAATTGTCGCAATTTCAGTTGCTTCTTTTTCAGCACCTGGGAGAGGAGATAAGCCAAATTGGTTAATAACATCCGGTGAAATTGTAGGATTGCCAACAATTAAGGCGCTTTTACCTGTTACTTTCTGCTTTTGTTTTTGGGTTAAACCTAAAACTTGAATTGCTGGGGATGTTAAAATTGTGTGTTTTTCGATTAAGAATTTATTGTTAGAGTCGAGTAATGCGGGGAAGGGAACTAGAAATAGAGAATCTTGAGGGATGAAGATAACTTTCTCATTCTCGTTTGTGGGTAATAGGTCAGCGATGGGTTTAATTAATAGCTCATGAAGTCGTTTAAGATTTTTTTCGGCTGTTGATATATTATCAGGATTATAAGTTACTTTAATACCTCGACCTCTCGCACCAATTGATGAGCGACTTTTAGTTACTAGTTGCGCGAGTTCTGTGTTTTCTTTTTGCCATAATGGCTTGAGGTCGGATTTGCGGAAAGTAACTTCTCCTGTTGGTTTGATTACCCAAGTATAAAGTTCTGATTCTTTTGCTCTAGATTTGCCTTCAATTTTGAAGTCACCAACTAGTCTGGAATATTCTACGAAAGTAGCATTTTGCGATTTAGCAATTTGCTTGATTTGCTCAATATTTGGGGGAGTAGATAATTGTTCGTTGAGATTATTTGATAATTTAGATGCTAGTAACTCAATAAAAGCCCTAGCTCGACCACGTTCTGCTATTTCTAATGCTGTATCAGTTTTATTTTGAACAATGAGGACTTGTTGTAATGTGTTGTACGTATTGCGTTGCGTTTCAAACATTGATATTTTCTCCTTATCTTTTAATCTGCCTCGTAGAGATTCTTTTACTTTCATGGATTTAAAGAGGGTACTTTCTGCTAACTGGAAGTTTCCGATTTTGTAGTAAGTATGTCCTAGATTATCTAGTGCCATGCCTTCTCCATCACGGTCTTTTATTTCTTGGGCGATTTTTAGATGCTGCATTTGGTATTCAATGGCTTTGGAGTAGTCTCCCAAACTAGCGTAGGAAAAACCGAGAACACCCAGTATAGTACCCTCCCTGTTACGGTCTTTTATTTGTTGAGCGATTTTCAAAGATTGCAGGTGATATTTAATGGCTTTGGTGTCGTCGCCCATAAACGAATACGTAATACCAAGATTAAACAGTGCAGAACCCTTGTTTGTAGGGTTTTCCATTTGTTGGGCGATTTTTAGACATTGTAGGTGGTACTGAATGGCTTTTTGATAGTCTTCCAAAGCTCGGTAAACATTACCAAGATTACTCAGTGCATTATCCTCCTCTTGATAGTATTTCATTTCTTGGGCAATTTTCAAAGATTGTAAATGGTACTCAATGGCTTTCGAGTAGTCTCCCATATTTTTGTATGAAGTACCGAGATTATCCAACGCAGTAGCTTCCCCTTTACGGTCTTTCATTTCTTGGGCAATTTTCAAAGATTGTAAATAGTACTGAATGGCTTTGGGGTCGTCTCCCAAATATGAGTAGGCAGCAGCGAGACCACTCAATGTAATACTCTCATCTGTAGAGTCTTTTATTTCTTGGACTATTTTTAAAGCCCGTTGAAAGTATTCAATGGCTTCTGGGTAGTCTCCCATAGTGAAATAGACTATACCAAGACTATTTAGTGCATTACTCTCCCATTTACGGTTTTTTATTTCTTGGGTAATTTTCAAAAATTGCAAATTGTAGTCAATTGCTTTGGGGTAGTCTCCCAAACTACGATAGGTAGCACCGATACTAACCAATGCAAAACCCTCCAGTTGACGTTCTTTTGTTTCTCGGTAAATATCGAGCGCTTGCTGCAAAGATTTTAATGCTGCGTTAAATTGACTTGTTTCATACTGCTTGATACCTTGCTGTAATAATTTATCTGCTTCTGCTTTCTTTCCATCAGTACTTTGCGCTAATACTCGTGACGGTAGAAAATGAGTAGAGAGGAGCGAATAGGGAATAAACGGCTGAGAAAGGGTAATCAAAAAGAATATAAAACCAATGTAGATGAGTCTGTATAAGCTATTTTGAGGTCGAGTTATAAATTTTTTAATGCAGCGCAATACCGTATTGACTTGTTTTAATAAGGCTTTGAGATTTTTGTTCATTTAATTAATCCCTCTTCTTAAAATCAACGTTCACTCTTTACTCTGTATACCTGGTAACGGGTTACATCTGCAAGAATACTGTTATTTTTTTGATGACCTACCCATATGGGATGAACTTTTTATTAGTTCTATTACAAACAAAATCAATGAAAGTATTAGTAATTAACAAACGTGGACAACAATGCTAATAGGCGCCAAGCTTTTTAAGTATCTAAGTATGTAAATAGTTATACAAAATAGGTGCGTAATCTAAGTGTTGGCGCCTGTGATGAGGAGATAAAACCAGTACTCTTGGCGCCAAAATAAAGTAAATCTTAAAGCAAACCAATAGATCTATAATCAACGCTAAGATAAAATGACAAGTATATTTACTATTACAAACGCAGATGAAACACTGATACAAAAAATTACCACAGAAGCAAAACGAAGATACGACCAACGCAAGCGAGTCGGTCAAATTAAATGGTTAATAACAATGTTAGGTAATTCTTACTGAAGACTTTACTTGGAGTCAGGAATTACTTGAATTAATCCAGTTTGAAAGGCTACATCATAAGTGATAACAGGCAAATTTTCAATTTCAGCAGTAGCCATAATCATACGGTCAAAGGGGTCTCGATGTTCAATTGGTAAACTTCCTGCTCTAAGTGCATGAGCTGTAGTGATGGGGAGTTCAATAAATTTAGCCTGCTCCAATATTTGTGAATATTCCTCAACAAGTTGTTTTGCTTCGGGTAATTTACCAATACGGTATTTAGTAGCAATCTCCCAAGCCGAAACACTGCTCAAAATAATACTATTATCCGGGTTAGCGATAATTTCTCGGCTATCAGTTCCTAGTCTTGGGTCATCAAAAAGCCACCATAAAAAAACGTGCGTGTCTAGAAGATAGCTCATTCCCATTGCTGAAGTTCCTCTTCTGGCAGTGGTTCAAAGAAAGCATCACCGAGTTGTCCTTTCAATAAACCAGGGGTACGGGGTTGTTTCTGCTCCTGACCTAAACCTAATCGAAAGTAATGAATCAGGTCATAAATTTGTGCTAGTTTATCTTCGGGGATATCTTGCAGTTCTTGGACAATCTTTTCAATCAGCATAAGTCCAAATATTGTTAAGCGCTTACGGTATTATAGCGCTACACGGCGCCTTTCCACATGTTTAAGCGCGTGACTGCCGATAAAGTATCGTTCATTAGTACTTACACATACTAAAATCGAAGTTCGTTTCAAGGTAGACGCCTTCTTCACGCTTGATATATCTTAAATTTGTATACTGGAACAGGCGCTTGGTAAAATTTCAAGTCAACGGTTTACGGATATTGGTAAGCGTACATCAGACACTCTTCGTACTATCTGACGTAAAAAAGCATCTTGCACGCTCACAAATTCCCCACCTGGAACGTGTGCTATCCGCTAATGACATTGCACAAGTTGCGCGTGCAGAGAGAGGAGAGGCGCCTGCAATTTAATAGCAGGACTGTGGTCGGGAACTGCAATTGCTCATATGTAAGGGTGTTTAAATCGCGGTTCTCGTGAGTGGGCATATAAATTTTTGTGGCACCTCCCCAACCCCTCCCCGACATTGGAGAGGGGTTTTAAATTTTATGGTATTGGTAATAGGGAAACATGAGCAGATACAACTTTCCACCCATTAGAGAACTTATACCATGTTTGACTTTGGCGCCCGAAGCGCTCTGCACCATTCATAATACGACGAAACTCTAATGTTACAGTTGCCGTATCGTTACCAAAGGTGACGACTTTGAGATTTAACATTTCTCGTTCTATTTTCGGGTTTGGTCGCTCTGCACGAAACTTACGAATTTCTTCGCTACCGTAGAGGTTTTCTGTAAGACCAAAGCGTACAACTTCTGGTGCATCCCAAAATAGGTTATCCATCACCTCTATATTATTACTACAGAGTGCTTCTTCGTACTTCAGATATAAGGCTGTCACTTCAGCTACCACAGTCGGGTCATTTATTACGGTCATTATTATTACCTCCGACAAACAGATGAGTTTTTAACAATTTAACGCGCGAGTAATACAAAATGCTTAAAAAAAAGCATGTTTTGCTAAAAATTCAAGCATTACTTTTATCACAGCATCTGCTGCTTCAATTAAAAAACCGTGACCAGAGCATTCAATAACAATAAGTTCAGCATCATTGATACCATTAGCCAGTTGCTCAGAAAATGCTACAGGAGTAAGAATATCTTCCTTCCCAACCACAACTAATGTTGGACAATAAATATTGCTGATACGCTCACTTGTATCGTTATTAAGAATAGCTCGACTTTGATGATAAATTCCGTGGAGTGCTGGTAAAAATGGATAGCATTCAATAATAGTAATAATATCTTCAATGCGTCCATTTGAGTAAAAATCTTTTGTATACATCCAAGGTAGTAAAGTTTTCTGATAAATTCTTGCTTCCAAATGATTAGATAAGTCACCAAACATTTCAATTAGCGAATTAAACTTAGCATCACCTTTTGCCCAAGATGAAAGCAGTATTAAACTTTTTACTTTTTCGGGGTGTACTAAAGCTAATTCTTGGGCAATCTGTCCACCCATTGAATGACCTGCTACATGTACTTTGGTAATTCCCAGATAATCTAGTAGTTTTGCTGTATCATCAGCCATTTGCTTAATACTATATGGACTATCCGGCGCCGAACTTTTTCCTACCCCTCGGTTATCTAAAAGAATCACTTGGTAATTATTTACAAGTGCTGGTACAACTGCCGACCAGTAAGAGCTATCACAATCAAATCCAGCAATTAATATTAAGGGTGTACCCGTTCCCTTGATGTTGTAAAACAAATCAATCCCGTTGACATTAATTTTTGGCATAATTATGACCTTTACAGTTTTAAAAAATGTAGTAAATATCAAATTATATTAAAATTATATTAAAATTATATTAAATATTTAACAAAATGTATCGAAAAATTAATATTTATGCGCTAGTTTGCTCGATGTCAAATTGCTATTTACTGCGCGCGCAAATGGGAACAATCAATTTTCAATATAATTTTGGGAATTTTCTACAGAATCCAACTCATAAAAGCCGCCAAATTGATTCGTATTTGTAGCACTTAACTATAGTGCTTGGATATGGGAAGTTGAATTGTGCCCGCTCGATTGAGACGTTTCGATTAATACATGGAACAATAAGTTAATATATTAGCCTTCTAACTTATCTTGTATGCCTTTACGTTCGTTTCATTATGCCTGGGTTGTTGCTTTTCTTACCTTTCTTGCCTTGCTAGTTACTGCCGGAATCCGTGCAGCCCCTGGTGTTTTCATGGTTCCCTTGGAGCAGGAGTTTGGTTGGTCGAGAGCAACAATTTCTCTGGCTATATCAATTAACTTAGTCCTCTATGGTTTAATCGGACCGTTTGCGGCAACGGTGTATGAGCAAATTGGTATTCGACGCACGATGGTATTTGCCTTAACATTTCTTGGTATTGGCGTTAGTTTGACTACATTAATATCACAACCTTGGCAATTAGTCTTTTTATGGGGTGTTGTTGTAGGTTGTGGAACAGGAGTAGTTGCTTTGGTACTAGGTGCCATTGTAGCAAATCGCTGGTTTGTAGAACGCCGAGGTTTAGTAGTTGGCATTCTCACAGCTAGTACAGCAACGGGACAATTGGTATTTTTACCATTACTTGCTTCAATTGTGGAACGATTTGGCTGGCGCAACGCGGCGTTAACAATTGCGGGAGCAACGTTTATAATTATTCCGCTGATTGCCCTGTTAATGCGTAATCAACCGTCTCAAATCGGTTTGCGACCCTTTGGTAATAATATCAACGAAGCCTTAGAAGAAGTACCACAGTCCCAAGATAATCCGATTAAGAGTACTTTAAATGCGTTGCGATTGGGAATGCGTGAGCCGGACTTTTGGTTATTAGCTGGTAGCTTTTTTGTCTGTGGTGCCAGTACAAATGGGTTAATTGGGACACATTTGATCCCAGCTTGCATTGATCATGGAATTCCAGAAGTTAAAGCAGCCAGTTTGCTTGCTGTTATGGGTATATTTGACTTTGTAGGGACAACAGCATCGGGTTGGTTAAGCGACCGTTGGAACAATCGCTACTTGCTATGCGGGTATTATGCGCTGCGGGGACTATCTTTGATTTTCTTGCCCTTTAGTTTTGCTTCGTTTCATGGACTCTCTCTTTTTGCTATATTCTACGGTTTAGATTGGATTGCTACTGTACCTCCAACGGTACGGTTGACAACGCAAGTGTTTGGCGCCCGAAAAGCAGGGGTAATGTTTGGTTGGATTGTAGCGGCTCATCAAATTGGTGCAGCAATAGCAACTCTGAGCGCTGGCGCCTTACGAACAGAATTAGGAACTTACTTACACGCATTTATCCTATCTGGAGCGTTATGCATCATCACAGCGGTACTTGTACTTCGCATCAACCAAAATTCAAATTCAAGAAAAATCATAACCTTTTAATGGCGCTCTTGTAGGATAGCCGTCCTCGCCTGTCCCTGTGCTACGAAGTATCCACGGCAAGAAAGAATTTCGCTAACATAGAGTTTCTGCTTTCCCTGACTTCATATTATACGCAGCACATGGACTATAATTTAGAACAGTTTGCCAGTGATAACTATTCTGGCATTTGCCCGGAAGCATTAGAATATACACTACTAGCAAACCAGGGTAGCGCTCCTGCTTATGGAAACGACGAATGGACTTCCAAAGCTTCAGATAGTTTTCGAGAGTTGTTTGAAATTGATTGCGAAGTTTTCTTTGTATTTAATGGCACTGCTGCTAATTCATTGTCACTAGCAGCATTGTGTCAATCTTACCATAGTGTGATTTGTCATGAAAATGCCCATATCGAAACTAGTGAATGTGGCGCCCCTGAATTTACGTCGAATGGTTCTAAGCTTTTGCTGGCTAAAGGTGCAAATGGTAAATTAACCACAGAATCTATAGAAGCTTTATTATTGGGAAAGCGCGCGGATATTCATTATCCCAAACGAAAAGTAATTAGTTTGACTCAAGCTACTGAATTAGGCACTTTATATTCTATTGATGAACTAGCTGCAATTCATTCTTTGGCACAAAAACACGACTTAAGAATTCATATGGACGGCGCCCGCTTTGCAAATGCGGTAGTTGCTCTGAATAAAAGTCCTGCTGAAATTACCTGGAAAGTTGGGGTAGACGTGTTGTGTTTCTGCGGCACTAAAAACGGTATGGCGTTGGGAGAAGCAATTATTTTCTTTAACAAAGAGTTAGCAGAAGATTTTGCTTATCGTTGTAAACAAGCAGGGCAGCTTGCATCTAAAATGCGATTTATTTCGGCGCCTTGGCTTGGCTTGTTAGAAACAGGTGCATGGCTCAAAAACGCACGTCAAGCAAATCAATGTGCTGAGTATTTAGAAAATGAATTGCTCAAAATAGAAGGCGTTGAGATAATGTTTCCTAGAGAAGTGAATGCTGTTTACGTAAAGTTACCAGAAAATGTAGTTGCCAGCTTACGAGAAAAAAACTGGTTATTTTACAGCTTTCTTGGCGTTGGTGGAATACGGTTAATGTGTTCTTGGAATACAACTCAGGCAAGAATAGATGAATTAATTAGCGATATAAAAGAAGTAATTGCTCAAGATATTAATTCTGTAAACTTTGTGAAAGTATAAAAATTAGGTGCGTTACACTTGATGTAACATACCTAATATTATTTAAGGCATTATTCCAACTCATGAAGAAACTCTTTGATAATATCAGAAAGTTCTACAGGATGAGTCAGAGTTAGCATATGGTCTGCACCTGAAATTTTAACAAAGCGAATGTCAGGAACTTGTTTAAATATATCTGATATACGGAAACAATCCTCACTATCTTCGGCGCCAATAATAAACAAAGTTTTGACTGCAAGCTTATTCAATTGAGGAATTGCAGGTAATTCCCCCCAAAGTTGTATATTCTTCCATAAATGCTGCCATTCAAGCGAGCGTTTTGTATTGTGAGTTGACATCAACACCATGTGGTCACGTTGCGGACTTGCCACCACTACTTTGTAACTAGGTAATTCCAAACTAAGTTGCACCATTTTCTCGATATTTGGCGCCACTGCTTGAATTTGCTGGAAATGCTGCACCAATTCAGGTGAAAATTGGTATCCCGTTAACCCAGGAGCAACCAGCACTAATTTTGATACTCTTTGCGGATATGCCATTGCGAAATCAGTTCCAATTGCTCCACCAATAGAGTGCCCTACAAGAATTGTTTTCTCGATATCCAAAAAATCGAGCAAATTCTTCAAATCTTCAACGTAATTGGGAATTTCAACAGGTGACGGCGACTTTCCGGCGCCTCGTCCATCAAAAGCTATACATTTATAAGTCTCGGTCAACTGCGGAATAATAAATTCCCAATCGCGCAAATCAGCCATACCGCTGTGCATTAGGACGATTGGTTCCCCCTTGCCTTGAATTTCGTAATGTAAATCCATTTTCGTATCCTCCTTATAGGCGCATCTTGTGGAATAACAGGCAGTCAGGTTACTACCATCACTATCTAATTATAATTATGACTGAACATACAGTCAATATTGATTTTAAGGCGTACATGATGGTCAGTAGTCAACATCTTATTATCAACACAACTCTAAAATAGTCCTCAGTGATTTACTCAAGCTTATAATTAATTTTTATACCTTTAATAGGATTGCGTTTGTACTTCGTATAGCCAACAGAGATGGAACACTAGAGCGCGATTATGTAATTGGAAGCTACTGTATAGATTGGTTATACTGGTGTAAAATCTGTCAGTCCGATTTATCTTAGCCCTGTGCAATGGAAAAATCCAGAAAATAAACAAATCTGGAATCTTTACGCAATTGGTTTTAATCCCAACGACAGAACGCTGAATTTACCCTGGCTCAAGAGCAGGGATGTACTATTGTGCTAGTTACTCACGACAACCGCATCCTAGATATTGCAGACCGCATTATTCATATGGAAGACGGTTGCCTTGTGTGATAAGAACCAATAGAGAATTTAAAAAGATTTAAATTACTTTCTTCTTAGATTTATCTCAAAAGCCAAATCAAAGCGGTAAAAACAAACATCAAATTCTGCAAAAAAGTTCATGTGTCCAAGAATTAGAGGAGCTTCTCTAGATTCAGTCCAGGCAAATGCAAGTAAAACTGGTGCGAACTCGTCAACTACAGCACTCAATACTAACCCTCGTGCTTGGAAACCAGCTAAATTTCCGGTCAGTATAACTGAAGTTGTTTGTTCTTCCCAGACTGCACCTAGTTGTAAACCAATATCATAAGGTAACACATTAACACTGGCACCTGTATCTAGTAAACCCATAACTTGTACAGAAAGATTGTTACGCATCAGTGTTAAGGGTAAATACGGCATACTACTAGAAACACCAAGATTGTTTCTACGTTCAGTAAAAGAAAAACGCTTACCTTCAATCATTCTCTTCCTTTTTTGCTGTAGCTAAAAGTTCAGATAAAGTTTGAGCAGCTTCGTGTGCATCATAAGGAGACCACACAACTGCATCAGTGGATGCTAATTGTTGCAGTAGTAACTTTTCTGACTCTTGTTGCAATTCTGCTAAAAGTCGAGAAGCAATAGCATTTTGCTTTTCTTCTGGGAGTTTTTCAATTTCTGCTACAACTTTACGAAGTAATTCAGTCATATTACATTTTTGACAAGCATAATCTAAATATAATTCTATAGTACTACTATAATTTGGCTGTCGCTAAAGTTCAGAAATAAGTTTATCGCATGGCGCCATAGAAGTAGTAGTTGGCACTATAATTTACTCTTAGTTCATTACCTGTATGAGAAGAATCACAACCGACTTTAGGCGCCTGACCTCCGACTGTATCTACTCGCTGGATATAATTAATGTTGCTAAATACACCATTGTTAATGTGAGATTTAGCACTCAGCAGTAACCAAGGAATATCTTTAATATTAGGCGCCTGTATAAGATTTTTGACTTTCCCAACTACTTTGCTACCATCCGATGCTTCCCAAGTCGGGCCTGCATAATGTGTACCCAGTTTCTGTCCTGTTTCTGAGTTAAATAATACTGCTTCTGGCGCTTTTAAAGTCCATTTGTATTGATTGTTTGTGTCCGAAGCCTTACAGACGTAAATTTGCACTCCCTTTGCAAATACATTGAGTACCATAGGTTGCTTTGTTGGTACTTGTAAACTATTAGGTATTTTTGATTGCGAAACCGCTGTAGTTGGTTGAGATGAGAAAGCAGTCAAAATCATTGTGGCTGAAATTAAGCCTAAAGCTTTTGTACTATTCATAAATTCCCCTTTTTAAACACGTGTACCAGCATCTCCCCAAAACGGGGATAAAGTTGATTAGTTAATCTAGGGTTGTACATGACAGATTTATGCAGTGGCAGAAAGTCAGTTTTAGCAGTATAAAAGCGGTGTATAATGAGAATGTCGCGCTCTGGAAGATTTTGATTATATGAATCTCCCTGCTAATCTCCAACAAGAAGCTCAAAAATGGGCAGAGCTTCTCAAGGTATTTCATTAGAGCAATTTATTTGTCAAACTATTGCAGAAAAAATTAACCGACTTAATCAGCAAGTTCAAGAATCGTCAGAAGAAGAACCAGCTACTTATTACGAAGGTAGGGTATTAGTAGTTGATGCTCCACTACCCTCGGATTTTGATCTTGTTGATTTTATTGATGATATGCGTTCTGAGCGCATTCAGGAGCTTATGCCTTGATGAAAGTGATGTTTGACAGTTCTGTAATAGTCGCTGCACTTGTTACCAGTCATCAAAGTCATACTGCTTGTAGTCTTCGACTCAATCAAGCATTACAGCAAGATATTCAGGGCGTTATCTCTACCCATAGTTTAGCTGAGATTTACTCTGTTATGACTCGTTTACCGCTTCAGCCGCCAATTATATTATGTCCGGTAGCATAACCGTAATAAAATCATTGTAGAGACGCGTTCACGGAGTGTACCGAAGGTAAATTTCGCGTCTCTACATTGTCGGTAATTATGGGTAATCAACCGGACATGATATTAGTCCTCAATTAGCACAAAGACAACTTACAACCAATTTGCAAAATTTTCAATTTGTTCCCAAGCTGGGTCTGAAAAGCAGTTGGAGCAAGGCTTTAGTTTATGTTTTGAGAGGGGTTCATCGCTTCACTGTAGTAGCAGATTGGTTAAATAATAAATCGCGCGCTTGTTCAGGAGCAATTTGTTCATTATTAAATGCTTCGGCTTTTTCATAAGCTCGAATGGTTGCTGGGCGCCTTTTTATTGCTTCAAACCAGCGTTGCAGGTTAGGATAATCTTCTAGTTTTTGTCCTTGTCGAGAGTAAGGTACAATCCAGGGATAGCTGGCAATATCGGCAATGGAATAATCACCTGCTAGGAATTCGCGGTCACTTAGTCGTTTGTCCATAACAGCATACAAACGTCCTGTTTCATTTACATAGCGATTAATTGCGTAAGGAATTTTCTCAGGAGCATATATGTTGAAGTGATGGTTTTGCCCTGCCATTGGTCCGAGTCCTCCCATTTGCCAAAACAGCCATTGCACCACTTCCGCGCGACCTCGAATATTTGCTGGAATTAATTTCCCGGTTTTGTCAGCCAAATACTCTAATATTGCACCAGACTCAAAAATCGAAATAGGTTCACCACCATCAGCAGGTTCTCGGTCAACAATTGCTGGTATACGATTGTTCGGAGCAATTTCCAGAAATTCTGGTTTAAACTGCTCTCCTTTACCAATATTGACAGGAATGATGTTGTAGGGTAATTCAACTTCTTCTAAAAATATAGTAATTTTGTGTCCGTTGGGCGTAGTCCAGTAGTAAAGGTCAATCATGAATCTTTCCCCTGTATATCTTAGAATAAGTTAAACAATTAAATTTTATCTACCTATAGGCATAGTTAACTTCATTATCAGGTCAATACTGGTGAAGATACTTCTATCAAAAGATATATTCTAGAAGAATATCCTATCTTGATAACGATACAAGTGAGCGTATTAGTAATATTTATTGTCTAACGTTAGTTTTAGTTAGTAAGGAAGACATCCTGGCCTTATAGTATTTTCTCGGCAGCTTGCTGATATAATTGCGAATGCTGAATTCAAAGTTATTGAATGTTCGGGTCATGGCTTTTTAGTTGAGTCGCCAGATGGAGTAGTGAGAGTCATGCTTGAGTTTGGGAGCAAGTCAAGCTTATTTGTAATGAATAAAATCTTAAATAAAATCTTAAAACATAGTTTAATTTTTACACGAGTACCAAAATAAATATATATTGATTAGTGAAATTCAACGGACGTTTGAATAAAGGAAAAATTATCATGAGTAACTTACCCAGTGACGAAGTTATTGACCAAATTATTGGAGGCGCCGTTCAAGAACAAGCTACCAAGGCGCCGGGACTGCGGCAAGTACACGCCAAAAGTCATGGTTGTGTGTGGGGAGAATTTACAATTGCTGATGATATTCCAGAAAACTTGCGAGTTGGGATTTTTAGCACAGTTAAGACCTATCCAATCTGGGTGCGCTTTTCTAATGCATCCAGTCCCTTAAATCAGGGAGAGTTAGAGTCGGATAAAATACCCGATGTCAGAGGTTTAGCGATTAAACTCATGCAGGTGGAGGGAAAGAAGGTACTGGAGGATGAACCAAGCACTCAAGACTTTGTGATGATCAACCATCCCGTTTTCTTTGTGCGGGAAGCGATTGATTATATTCGTCTGGCAGAAATCGGTGCAGGCAAACTTCCCCCAGAATCAATGGCATATGAGTTTGAAATCATCCAACAGATGAAAGCGAAGAAAGTCCTTAATCCTCTCTTAATTCAATATTGGAGCGCAACTCCTTACCGTCTTGGAAGTGATGTAATTAGATACTCTGCCAAACCACAGAGTGTAGATACTGCTGATGTACCAATTCCTGATTCCGATGATTATTTACGCGAAGCGCTGAAAAATATCCTCACCATTGAGAAACAGGATACTTACTTTGATTTTTTGATTCAATTACAACCCGATAATAATCCAAAATGGGTTGATGATCCAACGCTTCCGTGGGATGAAACCATTTCTCCCCACATCAAAGTGGCAACCATAAAAATTCCAGCTCAGGAATTTGATACCCCTGAGCGCAAACAGTTCGATGAAAGTCTTTCCTTCACACCTTGGCACACCTTACCAGAACATGAGCCATTGGGTAGCGTTAATGCGCCTCGATTGAAGTTGTATCAAACAATTGCTAGAAATCGCAGGGAACATAATCAACAGCCAATTACTGAACCGCAACCGCTTCAAAAAATCTAGGAAAATCTAGAACTCCTAAACCCACGCACAATCGCGGTTCGTTGTACGATTTCTTTTACCCATCTTAGGGTAACACTCTAACCGTCAAGATTAACTTGCAAACGTTTGTTCGCTTGGCACATTTGATACACTCAAGCAACTATACTTGTCTGTCAACCAAGCTACCAAATTCAAAGATATTTCTCAATATGGCAGACAACAGTCGCTTGGGAATTGATGACGGATGCGCGTTGCAATTATTACTTCTTTCTCCGCACGGTTATATGGGCAACGTAGAGCAAAACGCAAAACCGAAAAGATAATTGCGGAACTCGAATCTAATGATGAACTCGAAAATTAAGAAAGATTGCAATATAGGCGAAAATATGAAAGTATTTAAAATCCCTGGTAGATTAATCATAGGTCGATAAAATCGCGGAACAAAACAATGTAGCTAGTGGAAAAAAGGGTAATTAAGTCGTAAGGATTCAATTCCAATCCTTCTACAAGGTTTTGTGAAGAAGTGGCAGTTATCTATTATAGAAAGCCACGTCTGCCTATATTAGACTATACAAAACTGAGCTATCAGAGTTGTCCCAATTAGATGTAGTGATTGATAACAGTCAGAGTGATAACCAATTTGTTGTTGTTTATAATTTAATAAGAGATAACTTTAGGCAGGTGAGCGTCAACCCAGTTAGAAACATTGGCAGCAGAATACCAACTAGTGGTAAAACGACATAGAATCGTTGATATGGCGCCAGCATCAAGAACTTGCACATTGTTGACTAGTAATAATTTGTGTGAGCAGAGAGCAACAGTGTTAAATTGCATATAGCTCTGGTGCGTGACACCACCAGATTGTTAGCTTCGTTTAACAATTGTCGTAGTGTCACACACCCTACCTCCTAACTTAATTCATGCCTGTTCAACCTATTCGTTTAAAAACTTATATCCAAGGTCAAGGTTTTCCTATACTTTGTTTACATGGTCATCCTGGTTCCGGCGCCAGTATGTCAGTATTTACCAACCACTTAAGCAAACGTTTCCAAACTGTGGCGCCAGACTTACGCGGTTATGGTTTAAGTCGTTTTAATGGAAATTTTGATATGTACGACCATTTAACCGACTTGGAAAATTTATTAGAACACTATCAAATTCAAAAGTGCTTGGTGTTGGGATGGTCGCTAGGTGGCATTTTAGCAATGGAACTTGCTCTTAGATTTCCAGAACTAGTTAGTGGCTTAGTACTACTTGGGACATCTGCCCGTCCAAGAGGGAATCATCCACCAGTTAGCTTACAGGATAATATCTACACTGGTATTGCGGCACTATTAAATATGATAAAACCAGGTTGGCGATGGAATATTGAGACATTTGGCAAAAAATCTTTGTTTCGCTATTTAGTCAGCCAACATACACCTAGCACTTATAGTTATATTGCAGCAAACGCTGTACCCGCTTACCTACAAACAAGTGGCGCCGCAACCCGCGCGCTCATGAAGGAAATTGGTAGAGGATACAATAAATTAGCAGATTTACACAAAATTGAATGTCCCAGTTTAGTACTTGCTGGAACTGATGACCGTCATATTACCGTCGAGTCTAGCCTTGATACTGCTAAACATCTTAAAAATTCTGAGTTTAAACGTTATTTTGACACTGCACATCTTTTTCCGTGGGAAATACCTGCTGTTGTGTTAAATGATATTGATACTTGGTTAACAGAACATTCTTTGTCAATTTTCTAGCCAAACCAAAATAGCATCCCGACTCTCAGCTAAACCCTTGTAAATTAGAGAATCTACTGACATTGATTTAATTGCAGAAACTAATTGTTGCCGCATTAGTGTGTCTCTCTTTATTTCGGCAACGTCACGAAAGTAAGTACGAATAGTAAATATACTACTATCGCATTCAGGTAAACCCCAAATAACTTGTCTTTCTATTCGCAGGTACAACTTGGGGTTATTAATATCAAAGTTTCTACCCTTCCAAATTTCAGCAGGTGTATTTAACGGTGGTTCTGGGTGATGGTTAAGACGGGTATCTGTACTTAAACCCCAAGCGTAACGCACCATTGGTTGATGGATAATCATTGTGTTTACAATAGCTTGCGCGCGCTGATTAATTTTTTCTATTCCCGCAACGGGTGTGTGAATTGTTGCAAAGTCTCTACCTATTTTATCTTCGGCTGACCAATGGTTGGGAAAGCACAAGTGAATGGCGCCTACCCAGTTTGTATTATCATCACGACAAATAACAGTAATATCTTCTTGCACTTGTGCGGCTAATGCATCAAGTGTACAGGTGTAAGATGGTGATACAGCATTATGTCGAGTATCAACTTTTTGTAAATAATAATCTTTATCAAAATACAGCGTTTCTTGAGTCAGTTGGCAATTTAGAGCTATTCCCGAAGTCAGGCTTTCAATATAGAAATCATTTGGGTATTCGTAAGTTAGGCGCCGAATTATAAACTTTGCTACAGCAGTAGCATTTGTATTTGAGTAATTGCTTGTTTGAAAGTATTTGCTTAAACATTCTTGACGTGATGTCAATTTTTCCCGACGGTAGTCACTAAAAGTATTATCAATTTGAAATACTAGCTTATCTGCGGCGCCGTTACCAAAACATTTACCTAACGGCGCCATTCCTGGTTTGACTTCGTAACGTCCGCTATCTAAAGGAAAATAGCGCGCGGGTGTAGTATCAATACTCATACAACAGAATCAAAGAATAGTTTATTTCATGGTAAAGATAATTACCATCTCTGTTACAAAGTACATACCGTACATTATGCTACCTTACTGAGTTCGGTAAGCCGTACAAATTAAATAATTGTCAGTTCTTTCTCAGCTTTGCTAAATTAGCATTCAGAAGAGCGCAAGTGCTAAAAGCGAAGGGTGAAATCACTGCTTATCACTCCTTGCTGTTATGGTATTTGCTATTTACTACGAGTAAGGAAACGAGTAATGTTTACCAGAAAGCTCCGGTAGTTTCACGTATCTTTACAAAGTAGTAAGGCTCAATTTCTGCAAATATACAATCCATAACTTACTGAGAAAAGCAATAAAACCGAAAGGAGGATTTTTATGGCGACCCTTAGTCTAACATTTTCTACGCTCAAACCGTTGGGAGACCGGGTATTCGTAAAAATTAACGAAGCTGAAGAAAAAACCGCAGGTGGCATTTTCCTTCCCGACACAGCGAAGGAAAAGCAACAAGTAGGTGAGGTTGTTCAAGTTGGTTCCGGTAAGCGTAATGATGATGGTTCTTACCAACAGTTGGAAGTAAAAGTCGGAGATAAAGTACTTTATTCCAAGTACGGTGGTACTGATATTAAAGTTGGTAATGAAGATTACGTCTTGCTGCGCGAACAAGATATCCTTGCTGTTGTTAGTTAGTAAAGAGTGCTGAGTGCTTAGTGCTGAGTAGGAATTAACTACTAACAATCTAAAATCCAAAATCTAAAATCCAAAATCAAACAATCTAAAATCAAACAATCTAAAATCAAACAATCCAAAATCGTTATGGCTAAGTACATTCTTTACAACGAAGACGCTCGTCGTGCTTTGGAACGTGGTATTGATGCTCTTGCTGAGGCAGTTGCTGTAACTCTTGGACCAAAAGGTCGTAATGTAGTTTTGGAAAAGAAATACGGTGCCCCACAAATCATCAATGACGGTGTTACCATCGCAAAAGAAATTGAACTAGAAGACCATATTGAAAACACTGGTGTATCTCTAATTCGCCAAGCAGCAGCTAAAACTAACGATGCTGCTGGTGATGGTACAACTACTGCTACTGTTCTCGCTCACGCGATGATGAAAGAAGGTTTGCGGAACGTTGCAGCAGGTTCTAATCCGATTGCTCTCAAACGTGGTATTGATAAAGCAACCCAATTTTTAGTAGATAAAGTTGCTTCCCACGCGCGTTCAGTAAGTGATTCAAAATCTATTGCTCAAGTTGCTGCCATTAGTGCTGGTAATGACATGACTGTTGGTGAGATGATTGCCGAAGCGATGGATAAAGTCGGTAAGGAAGGTGTCATTTCCCTTGAAGAAGGCAAGTCTACCACTACTGAAATTGAAATTACTGAGGGTATGCGCTTTGATAAAGGCTACATCTCACCTTACTTTGCTACTGACAACGAACGAATGGAAGCGGTTTTTGAAGACCCCTACATTCTAATTACAGATAAAAAAATTACATTGGTACAAGACTTAGTACCAATTTTAGAGCAAGTTGCACGCGGTGGTAAGCCTTTAGTAATTATTGCCGAAGATATTGAAAAAGAAGCTTTAGCGACTTTAGTTGTAAACCGTTTACGCGGTGTGTTGAATGTAGCAGCAGTTAAGGCGCCTGGTTTTGGCGACCGTCGTAAAGCAATGTTGGAAGATATTGCTGTTCTCACAGGTGGTCAAGTAATTAGCGAAGATACTGGCTACAAGCTTGATAATGCACACCTAGACCAATTAGGTAGAGCAAGACGGATAAGTATTACCAAAGAAAACACTACTATCGTTGCAGATGGTAACGAAAAAGCTGTGAAAGCACGCTGTGAGCAAATTCGTCGTCAAATGGATGAAACAGATTCTTCCTATGACAAAGAAAAATTGCAAGAGCGTTTAGCTAAGTTGTCTGGTGGTGTTGCTGTAGTCAAGGTAGGCGCCGCAACTGAAACCGAAATGAAAGACAAAAAGTTGCGTCTTGAAGATGCTATCAACGCAACCAAAGCTGCTGTCGAAGAAGGTATCGTTCCCGGTGGTGGTACAACTCTGGCACATCTTGCACCACACTTGGAAAAATGGGCATCTGATAACCTCAAGGATGATGAATTGTTGGGTGGAATGATTGTTGCGCGCGCTTTATATGCACCTCTACGTAGAATTGCTGAAAACGCAGGTCAAAATGGTGCAGTAATCGCCGAACGAGTTAAAGAACAAGAGTTTAGCATTGGTTACGATGCAGCTAACAACAATTATGTAGATATGTTTGAAGCTGGTATCGTTGACCCTGCGAAAGTAACTCGTTCCGCACTGCAAAATGCTGCATCAATTGCCAGCATGGTACTAACTACTGAGTGCATTGTAGTTGATAAACCTGAACCAAAGGTGCCTGAAAAGGTTCCTGCTGGCGCTGGTGATTTTGGTTACTAAAACATGACATCGTGTAGAGACGTGACATGTCACGTCTCTACATGTGTGTAACAAAGTTTCAGGGAGGTAAATAATGAAGATTGCTCAAGTTGCACCGCTTTGGGAAAGAGTACCCCCACCAGCTTATGGTGGTACAGAATTAGTAGTAGGATTATTAACTGATGAATTAGTTCGGCGCGGACATGAAGTAACTTTATTTGCATCTGGAGATTCAATTACTTTAGCAAAACTTGAAGCTGTTCACCCGCGCGCGATTCGACTTGACCCAGATGTAAAAGAATATAGTGTTTATGAAATGCTACAACTTAGTCAAGTGTACGAACGAGCGGGAGAATTTGATATTATTCACTCGCATATGGGGTGTGCGGCGTTACCTTATGCCAAAATGGTCAAAACGCCTACTGTTCATACTTTGCACGGTATATTTACACCAGATAACGAGAAGATGTTTGTACATGCCAAACATCAACCTTATGTGAGTATTTCTAATGCACAACGTGAACCAAGATTAGATTTGAACTGCGTCGCTACTGTATATAATGGTATTAATATTAATAGTCATAAATTTCATGCTCAACCTGGTGAACAGCCATATTTAGCATTTCTAGGTAGAATGTCACCAGAAAAAGGTCCTCATCTAGCAATAGAAATAGCTAAAAAATCTGGCTGGCGCCTCAAGATGGCTGGTAAAGTTGATGTTGTGGACAAAGAATTTTTTGAACAGCAAATAAAACCTCATATTGATGGAAAACAAATAGAATACTTGGGCGAAGCAACTCATGCTAATAAAAATGAATTGATGGGTAGTGCTGTCGCCACTTTATTCCCGATAACCTGGCGCGAACCTTTTGGGCTGGTAATGGTAGAATCAATGGCAGCAGGTACGCCAGTTATCGCAATGAATTTAGGTTCGGCACCGGAAGTTATTAAACCAGGTGTAAGTGGTTTTCTTTGTAATGATGTGTCTGAGTGCGTAAATGCTATCAAGAAAACTGCTCAACTAGACCGTTACGTTGTGAGAGAATATGTTACGCAACAATTCAGCGCACAACGAATGGCAGATGGTTATGAAGAAGTTTATCGGCAAATCTTAGCAGAAAAATTTGCTCAAAATGGGCACCTTCGCAGTACACTTATAGGTTCTCTATCTTGACCTGAATAATTTGAAGAAGCCAAAGTCATAATTTGATATTTATGGTGCGTAACGCTACAAAATTATTCGCTTCGTTGAAATATTTGTTATAGCGTTACGCACCCTACTTATATTTTGAATAATTAAATATAACTCCTATAAACACTGTTTTGTTCCCAAGGAAGAAATATTTTTACAGTAAATATACATATTTAAGTATTTATACGTGTGTATACTCACTTAAATGAAAAAGCTTCATTTATAAATTCCGTAAAAAACCTGTTATCGATGTATATGTTGCTAGCTATATTTGGATGATATACAGGTTGGTTTCATCTATCCTACAAATTAAATTAATTTTGCTTCGCTTCGCATCTACTCATCTACGACAACGCGCACGGCATTTACCTTTATAAAAAGAATAAATATTGCTCAAATAGCGCAAGTAACTGAACACAGAAAAAGTGTTGAGTTATTTTATGCACGCAGCAATCTTTGCTTCCGAATTTTCGCAATAACTGAATTGAAATGAGATTTACTAACAAGCTATTTAGGCATACTTCTTTTGTATTCTTATTAATGCTGAGTGCAATTGCAACAAATATACAACCTATTGCTGCCAATGAAATTGAGAATAGGGCTTTTTTTGGAGGTGATAATCTGACCAATCAAGCTACTAACCGCACGGTATTTAGTGCAGAGTTGGCGGTGTTACAAATTGCCAAAACAGCTAATAAAGTTGTTGTACAGCCTGGTGATACAGTGCTTTACCGAATTGCTATTCGTAATGTCGGTAATGTAAACGCATTGAACCTAACGCTAACTGATACGTTACCGCTAGGTTTAGTGTTTGACTCAAAATCAGTGCAAGCTTCTTTATCTGCTAACAATACAAACTCTCAAGTTCCTGTATCTGCTACTAAATCTAATAACGGTAGTTTTAATGTTACTTATGCTGCTAGTCTGGCGCCTCAAGGTACATTGAATATTGTCTATGCTGCGACCGTTACTCCTGATGGTATGCGTGGAAACGGCAGGAATTTAGCGGTTGCTAGTGCTGGTGCTGCTAGGAGTAATACTGCAACTCATCAACTGAAAATTCGTTCTGGTCTAATTTCTGATTGTGCAACGTTAATCGGACGGGTGTTTGTTGATAAGAATTTTGATGGTGAACAGCAACCGGGTGAACCTGGTATTCCTAATGCTGTGATTTATATGGATGATGGCAACCGTATTATTACTGATGCTAATGGAATGTTTTCAGTCGCAAATGTGATTGCTGGAAACCGAAGTGGAACTTTAGATTTAACTAGTTTACCCGGTTATATTCAGGCGCCTAATCTCTATAGAATTGATAAGAATAGTCAGTCCCGTTTGGTAAAGTTGGCGCCTGGGAGTATGGGACGAATGAATTTTGCTGTAACTCCAGCGTTCGGGGAGGGACGGTAATTATATGATTTCTAGAAAGATTAATAGCGGTTTATTGACTATTTGCAGTAGCATCCCTGTTATGGCTACTGCTAGTGCTTCAGCGAAAACGGTTGACCATCAACATCGAGTAGATGATGCAAAGTCAGGTGTTATTGCTTCTATTGAGGAGCATGATATACCCGTTTTTTCTCCGAAGAATGCTATATCGAAACCTGATGAGTTGTCAGAGAAGGAAGAGAAACGAACCGCAAAGGACGCTAAGGACGCTAAGGAAGAATGTAAGGAACTTTGTATAAAAACGCAAGATTCTTCTAAACCTATTCCTAAAATAAACGAATTAACCCAACCTACTATTACACAAGATGTCAAAATTATTACTCCTATTAGTGGTGATACTACTAGCAAAACTACTAATTTAGCAGTTCAGTTTCATCCCAGTTTAGATGTGAAGGTGACACTAAATGGTAAGTCTATTAGTTCAGATATTCAGAGTTATTTACAGAAAGATGAGGCTAATAAGCTTTATACGAAGATATGGTACAACGTGCCTTTGGCGGTAGGTGAAAATATTATTGTTGCCCAAGCTGAAGGAGGTAACTCGAGTAGCGTTAAGGTGACAGTCAAAGAACAAAAAACTAAGCTTGTGTTTACGGCTGTTGGTGAACCAAGAATAAGTGCTGATGGTCGTTCAAGATTGGAGTTTGAAGGTAAAATTATTGATGAGAAGGGAGATGTTATCCCTGATGATGTTATTGTCACCCTTAGCGCTACTGCCGGTAAGTTTCTCGGCGCCGACCAAGAACCGGATGCTCCTGGGTTTCAGGTAAAAGCTCGCTCAGGGAAGTTTTCTGCTACTCTTCAAGCTGGTTATGAACCACAAAGTGTAAAAGTACGTGCGGCTGTTGATAAAAGCAATATTGAAACTTATACAAATGTCGAATTTATTACAAACCTTCGTCCTTCACTTGCTACAGGTGTTGTAAATCTTAGAATTGGAGCAGGTGGCACAAATTTATGGGGTAGCTATCGCGACTTTCTCAACCCTAGTAAGATTGGTAGGACTGATGTTGATTTGGATGCATCGGTGTTTGCAACTGGTAAAGTAGGAGATTGGTTATTTACAGGCGCCTTTAACAGTAAACGTCCTTTGAATGAAGATTGTCAGGGGGAAGTACGTTTATTTGGAGGAGTTCAAAATTGTGAAAGAGCTTATCCTGTTTACGGTGATTCTTCAACTGTCACCCCAACTGCGCCATCTATAGATAGTGTTTACGCTAAGTTTGAACGCACTCCTAATCTTGCAGGCGCCGAATCTGATTATTTCATGTGGGGTGACTATAACACCCAGGAGTTTTCACGCTCCTCACAATTATTTACTGCAACAACTCGTCAACTCCACGGGTTCAAAGGTAATTACAATATTGGCAATTTACAAATTACAGGTTTATTCGCCAATAATATAAAAGGTTTCCAACGCGATACTATTTCCCCTAACGGTACAAGCGGTTATTATTTTCTGTCACGTCGCCTAGTAATTCCCGGTAGTGAGAATGTCTTTATTGAATCCGAAGAACTCAACCGTCCAGGTACAGTAGTTAAACGCAAAGCTTTATCACGCGGCGCCGACTATGAAATTGACTACGACCGAGGAACGTTACTTTTTCGCAGTCGGATATTCTCTACCGAACTCAACCCATTTGGCAACACTTTAATAAATCGCATTGTTGTAACTTACCAAAATGATAAAGGCAGTGACAGCAAACTCTACGCCGCAAGGGCACAATACAACTTCCGTACAAACGCGATTAATCGCGTCTCTACACTCAGCACTCAGAACTCAGCACTCAGCACTCCCTTCTTTGGTGCAAGTTATTTATGGGAAGACCAAGGTGCCCAAGACTTTGAATTATACGGTGCCGATTTGTTTTTTCCTTTAGGTAATGGACAAATATTAGGTGAATATGCGCGCTCAAGTCATAATTCACCTACGTTTGGTTATGTTAGCGGTTCTGCTTATCGCATAGAAGCGTTAGGACAAATTACACCTTCTTTGCAAGGACAAGCTTTCTATCGTTCGGTTACAGAGAACTTTGCAAATAATGCAACGTGGAGCTTTGCACCAGGACAAACTCGTTATGGTGCAAATATAACAGGAAAACTCACTGATACAACAAGCTTTAATTTAGGATACGACTATGAGAATAATTTTGGTATTGCGCCAGCACAACGGATCCAAACGTTTGATTTATTCAATCCGCAACCGCTCCCAAACCCTGGTAGCAAAATCGATAACTCGCTAACTACTCTAAGAGCGGGTATACAGCAAAAACTAGGTGATGCTGATGTAACTTTAGATTATGTGAATCGTTCTCGCAAAGACCGCGTTGATAATAAGTTCAATGCAAATGCTAGTCAGTTGGTTTCTAAATTAAATGTACCTCTAGCTGAATCACTAGCATTCCGCGCGCAAAACGAAACCAACCTTGGCAAAAGTGATGCTCTTTATCCTAACAGAACCACTCTTGGATTAGATTGGGCACTATATCCAGGTGTAAATGTCCGACTTGCACATCAATTCTTCGATGCTGGTTTACTACAGGGTAATAGTATCACCAGTCTTGACACCACAGTTGAACACAAATTCTCGGACAATACGAGTCTTACAGGACGTTACTCTATCTTCACAGGTATTGCTGGTATGAGTGATCAAGGTGCTGTTGGACTTAATCATCGCATTCGATTGGCGCCGGGACTCAAATTAAGTCTTGGTTACGAACGCATCCAAAATAATATATTTGGTAACACTGCCACAGGTATTCGCTTTGCCCAACCTTATGCAACTGGACAAAGTGCTTTCTCATTAGGATACTTTTCAGGTAATTCTTATAGTGTAGGTCTTGACTATACAGATAACCCTGACTTTCAAGCAAACGCGCGCTTTGAATACCGTGATGGCAAAGAAGCAAATAATATGGTTATTTCCGCAGCAGTAGCAGGTAAACTGACTCCGGCTCTAACTGCCGCAGTTCGGTATACTCAAGCGGGTGGCGCCAACCAGTTGTTTAGTGGAATTGGTGATACAGCAAATCTGCGCGTCGGTTTAGCATACCGTGACCCCAACAACGATAACTTCAACGGTTTACTCGCTTACGAATACCGTCAAAACCCATCAACTACCCCTGATACTCTTCTGTTTGGAAACGGTGGAGGCTCTATAGAACATTTATTCTCAGCCGAAGCAATTTATGCTCCAAATTGGCGCTGGGAATTTTATGGAAAATATGCTTTCCGTAATAATACTAGCTACCTTGCAGATAATTTTACTAGTAATAGCAGCTTACATCTTGGACAACTACGCGCTAGCTATCAACTAGGCTATCGTACCGATGTAGCAGTAGAAGGACGCTGGTTAGGTCAACCAACGCAAGGTTTTAACGAATTTGGCATTGCCTTGGAAGGGGGATATCATCTAACACCTGATTTACGAATAGGTGTTGGTTATGCCTTTGGTAGTGCTGATGACCGTGATTTTACAGGCTATCGTTCCGCAGGAGGTCCTTATTTAAACATTTCTTACAAAATCAACGAATTGTTTGGTGGGTTTGGCAGACAAAGAGTGGCGCCACCTCAACAGCAAGAATCCGTTGCGAAAAAACCCTCCTCGTAATAAAGCACTGAAGTGCTTACTACAAAGAACATATATATTATATTAGACCACTATGAAACTTATAAAAACGCTCAAAAGCCTACCTTTATTATTAACAACTCTTAGCTATCAAATACTGTTACAGGCGCCAGTGTCAGCACAAACGGCAGCGCCTTCATTATGTGCTGTTCCAGGTAAAGATGGTGTAGGAGTAATATCGAATCCTACTGTTAATTCATACTATCCAGGCCTTGCTAACTCAACAGTAAATACAGGTGCAAAATCTATACCAGTAGGTTTAATAAACTCCGAAGGTTCAAGTACACCAATCACTGAAGGTGATTTACTGTTAATTATACAAATGCAAGGAGCAGAGATTAATTCTAATAATAATTCTAGTTATGGAAACGGTTCAGGCAGTGGTAAGGGTAACTTATCACCAACTAACTTCACTGCTGGTATGTATGAATATGTTGTTGCAACTGGCCCTGTCTCTGGTAATTCAGTCCCAATTCGAGGTACAGGACCAAGTGGGGGGTTAAACAATTCTTACGCGAACACTCCAGCAGGCGCCTCTGGTCAAACAACGTACCAAGTAATTCGCGTACCACAGTACTCAAGTGCAACTTTAACGACAACATTGACTGCTGCCCGCTGGAATGGTTCATCAGGAGGAGTTTTAGTTTATGACGTTGCTGGTAACTTAAACTTGGGTGGTGCAACTATGGATGTCAGCAGTAAAGGTTTTCGTGGTGGTGGTGGTATTCGACTTCGATATAGAGATGGAACTACACCCTTAAATACTGACTTTCGCACAAACGCGCCTAGTCCAAACAGTGAAAATGGTGCAAATGGTTCTAAAGGAGAAGGTACAGCCGGAACGCCCAAATATACATTAAACCCAATTTTTACACCATTAGGTAATGTTATTAATTATGCATTATCTGATAACGGTGCTGAAGGCTATCCAGGCGGAAGTTTTGGTCGTGGGGCACCTGGTAACGCTGGTGGTGGTAGTACTGATGGCGACCCAGATGGAACATTGCGAGGAGATATAAATGCAGAAAACTCTGGTGGTGGTGGTGGTGGTAACGGTGGAGAAGGAGGAAAGGGTGGAAGACCTTGGCGTTCTGGAAACCAATCAAACGTTCCAGCAATTATTTCATCCATTATAGATACAGGCGGTTTTGGTGGTGATGTTTTTTCTGTTGCGGATAGTAACCGAGTTGTAATGGGTGGTGGTGGTGGTGCTGGTACGAATAACGATGCTACAAGTGAGTCACCATATTTTACTAATAACACTGATGGTAGAGCCAGTAGTGGCGCCCCAGGTGGTGGAATTGTTTTATTAAGAACAAATAGTGTTAGCGGAACTGGCAATATTAACGCTGATGGTACAACCGCATTCGATGTTAGACAAGACGGTGGTGGTGGTGGTGGCGCCGGTGGTAGTGTAGTGGCCACTGCATTAAATAACAACCTTTCCGGGCTGAATATTAGTGCTAAAGGCGGTGACGGAGGCAAAGTTCTTAAAAATAGTGACCCTCATGGCCCTGGTGGAGGCGGTGGAGGAGGTGTAATTCTTAGCACAAATGCCAATATATTATCTGTTAATGGTGGTTCTCCTGGTACAGCAACTGAACCTATTGACCCAAATGACCCTTATTATGGCGCAGTAGCTGGCGCCACAGGTAGAGCGAGTACAATTTCTCCGACGAATCCTAATCTAGGTATCCGTTCTGGTGCAGAATGTATTCCACAATTGATTGTAAGAAAATCTACTAGTACTCAACGAATTGTCACTAAACCTGGTAAGGCTATTTACACCATCACAGTTTCCAATGCACCAGGTCGCGCGACTGCGAGTCAAGTCAGAATTACAGACCCTTTGCCTAGTGGTTTTACTTATGATGGCACAACACCTACCATCACCATAACTGACCCCATTACCAATGTGCCGCAAAATGTAAACCCTACTGTTACTCCTAGTGCAGGTGCAACTTCTCTTGATTTTGGTACATTTGACATTGCAGGCGGAAGTACTTTGAGCATTACCTTCACAACTGATGTTGGTGCAAATGTAGCTGACGGTATATATCAAAATGGAGCAACCGCAACTTATCTAGACCCACAAAGAACAACTAATAACGGAACTGCCAGTAGTGTATACGATCAAGCTAGCAGTACTGCCGAAGATGTTACAGTTGGTGCTGTACCAGTACCTCCAACACCTCCAATACCTCCAATACCTCCAACACCTCCAACACCTCCAACACCTCCAACACCTCCCCAATTATTTAGCATCCGTAGTGTTAAACGCATCACTAATGTTATTCGTAATGGGGTTCCCCTTGCAGGTGTTAACTTTAATACTGTAATTGACGACCCAAGCGATACAAACGATGATGCTAGTATTTGGGCTAATTCACCATTGGTGCCTACAGGCATTCCCCGTATCAACCCACAGTTAAAATTAGGAGCTGGAGATGAGGTTGAATATACAGTTTATTTTCTTGTTGATGGAAATCAGCCTGTAAATAACGCGCGTTTTTGCGACCCTATTCCTCAAGGAACTAGCTTTATTAGTGGTTCAGGTAATGATATTGCTTTGAATGTAGCGAACACAATTACTAATCAAACAAATATAGCAGATGCTGATAAAGCTAATTATGTGACTGCTGTGGCGCCATTACCAACTTCTAACGTTTGCCCAAATCAGTCAAACCCAACAGGTGCCGTTTTGGTGAACTTTGGAACGCTTGACTTTACACCAGGAAATAATTTTGGTTATGTAAGGTTTAGAGTACGAGTTGATTGATCCCCCCCAACACCCCTTAATAAGGTTACCGTGTACACACATCTTTAAGAATCACCTTATTTTCCGCTATGCAGTGTTCTTTGTGCCTTTGTGGTTTTTCCTTTTGATGAACCACAAAGACACAAAGGTCACAAAGGAAGAGAAGAAAAGTAACTTTGAGAGACTTGTGTGTACACCGTAGCGCGTGGAAGGGGGGAAATATTTAAGATTTAAGATTTAAAGCCCCCCTTAATAAGGCAGGGCTGATTCATTCCCGCTCAAAGCTTCAAAAATCAAGGGTTTCGCGCAATTTTTCATTGGTAATTTTGCTACCAAGGCGCCGATAAAATAAACAATCACACTTATATTGATGTGCTTAAAAGTTTATTTACAAGTTACCCATACTGATGATTTTTATAGCTAACCATCTTGACAAATCCTGTTTAAGAGGGAATGAAACAGCCCTGCGCGTGGAAGGGGGGTTGGGGGGATCACCAATCTTAACCATAAACTCTTAGCTATCAACTACCCCTCTATTTCCCATCAACATTACAGAATTTAAAGTTATGTAGCCTTTTGATTACGATGGATAGGGCACTGCGGTAAACTAGCTGGAGTTTAATCATTCTTTCGCAGAGAAAATTACTGGAAAGGAGCCTTTTCATATGTCTCATACCGTTAAAATCTACGATACCTGTATTGGCTGCACCCAGTGCGTTCGTGCTTGTCCCACCGACGTATTGGAAATGGTGCCTTGGGATGGCTGTAAAGCTGCTCAGATCGCTTCGTCCCCCCGGACTGAAGACTGTGTAGGTTGTAAGCGCTGCGAAACCGCTTGTCCTACCGACTTTTTAAGCATCCGAGTCTACCTTGGTGCCGAAACCACCCGTAGTATGGGTCTTGCTTACTAAATAACTTTAGGGTAAAGGGTAAGGGGCAATGGGTAGAGGAAAAGTTTACCCCTTACCTATTACCCTTTCCCCTGAAATTTTAATCATAAACTTTGTTCCTTCACCTAGTGCCGCATCATACCAAAGTTCACCACCGTGTTTTTCTACTACAATTTGATAGCAAATAGATAATCCTAACCCCGTGCCTTTACCAACTTCTTTTGTAGTAAAAAAGGGGTCGAACAGTTAATTGCGAAGATTTTCATCAATCCCAATGCCGTTATCTGCAATAGTAATTAATATACTATCGGTTTGAATAACCACCGTATAAATCCAGATAGTAGGATTTTTGCTTGAAATAGCTTCAAAATCTTCTAGTGCATCAATAGCGTTGCTAAGGATATTCATAAAGACTTGATTCAATATTTGCACGAGGTATTACCAGTCCAATAGACCAATCAACACTGCTAAGTGGTAAGTACGCTATGTATTTTTCGGTGCCTACCTCCAAAATTAAGGTTATTTTTAGTATTCCCATAAAACCGCTAATATCACAGTTTTAGTAGCTCATGCATATGTACTAAAGTTTGCGGTTGCTGATGCTTTGCGTATACCATAGAGCTTTTATCAGAAATTTTATATGGCAAAGTTATCAAGACGTAAGTTTCTGGCAACTTCAGGTGCAGTTGTCGCAGCGCAAGGTCTTGTAAGCAGTCTTCAAAATTCAAGTTCTAGTTCAAGTTTAAGTTCTGCTGAGTTACAAACCAAGCTCCAGCACGGCGCCTATGTTGGTTATACTGATACACCAGAAGTAACTACTGCGGTACTTGGATTTGTAGGTGTGACGAGTTGCGCTCCTTTAATAATTGCAAAAGCAAAAGGCATGTTTGCCAAGTATGGAATGCCTGATGTTAAAGTGCAGAAGCAGCCAAGTTGGGCAGTGACGCGAGATAAGCTAATGTTAGGTTCTGCTTCGGATGGTTTGGATGGTTCACATTTACTATTTCCGATGGCATATTTAATAACAACGGGAGAAATTAGCTATGACCGTAAAATCCCTATATATATAATGGCGCGGTTAAATGTGAATGGGCAGGGGATTTCAGTTGCGAGAACATATCAAAATTTAAACTTGAGTTTGGATAGTGTACCTTTAAAGTCTGAACTACGAAAAAAATCCCTAAAAGGGGAATCAATAAGGTTTGCAGTTCCATTTCGCCGCGTTACAGGCGATTTTTTTATGCGGTGGTGGCTTGCATATGGAGGTATTGACCCTGACAGAGATGTTTCAATAATAGTTATACCTCCACCACAAATGGTTGCTAATATGCGTGGTGGTTCAATGGAGGGGTTTTGTGTAGTAGACCCTTGGCATCAGCGGTTGATTAAACAAAAACTTGGTTATTCGACGGTGACTAGTGGGGAACTATGGAATAATCATCCAGAAAAAGCGTTTGTAATGCGCGCGTCTTGGGTGGACAAGTATCCAAAAGCTGCTTTAAGCTTACTTGCTGCTGTGATGGAAGCGCAAATTTGGTGTGACCAACCAGAAAATAAACAAGAGTTATTTAAAATTTTATCTGAACGTCAATGGATGGGAGTACCCGCAGAAATTATAGGTAATCGTTTATTAGGTAAATTTGATTATGGTAACGGGCGCCTTGTGGAAAATAGTCCTCATACAATTAAGTATTGGAACAATAATGCATCTTACCCTTATAAAAGTCATGATTTATGGTTTTTAACTGAGGACATGCGTTGGGGTTATCGTTCCCCTGACTTTGATACTAAACGTTTAATTGATGCTGTCAACCGTGAGGACTTGTGGCGCCAAGCTGCAAAAACTATCGGTCAAGCTCATGCAATACCACCATCGACATCGCGCGGAGTCGAGAAGTTTTTCAACGGTTTGGAGTTTGACCCCGAAAACCCAAGTAAATATTTACAGGCGCCGATATTAAGGCAGTAATTTTACGTAACATATTCAAATATTACCAATAATAAATAACATGCCAAATCGATTAAAAGTAAACTATCAAGAGCAAATTACATCACTAATCCCATCAGTTGTTGGCTTCTTAGTTTTTTTGTTTATCTGGTATCTTCTAAGCTTGCAAGCTGACACATCACTACCTTCTCCAGCAAAAGTAATTATCAATACTTGGGACTTGATAATCGATCCGTTTTTTTATAAAGGCAATAATAACAAAGGTTTATTCTGGTTACTGCTTGCTAGTCTCCAAAGAGTTGCTACTGGATATTTACTTGCTGCGGTTGTGGGTATTACAATTGGCTTTATTATTAGTCTTAATGCATTTTTTAAAAACGCTATCGAGCCAATTATGCAACTACTGCGTCCAGTGGCGCCTTTAGCATGGTTGCCGCTTGCACAAGCAATTTTTCTTAAACCAAACCCATCAGCAATCTTTGTAATTTTTATCACCGCAATATGGCCTATTATTATCAATACAGCTTTAGGGGTGCAACTAATTCCTAAAGATTATATTGATATTGGAAAAATGTTAGAAATGTCATTTGTAAAAAACCTTTACAAAATCATCTTACCTGCTACACTTCCTTACATATTTACAGGTTTGCGAATATCTCTAGGATTATCCTGGCTTGCAGTAGTGGCGGCAGAAATGCTATTGTCAGACGATGGTTTAGGTTTTTTCATTGTTAACGCATATAACAATTCTGATATCAGCGAAATCATCTTAGCAATATTTTATTTAGGCATAGTTGGCATTATTTTAGATAAATTCATGGTTTTAGCGTCGTCAAAATGGGAAAGAAATGTTCCATAATATTTAAACGTTGTAGAGACGCGTTCACGCAGTGTCCCGCAGGGAATAAATCGCGTCTATACATTTATATATTTTTTGATAAATATGTCTTTTGGTAGATTTCAACAATAGCATTTGAAACTTTATGTAAATTTTTAATAAACTAAACTACTATATATATGATGTTATATATCATAGTCTTACAATTAATTAGACAATTAAAGGTAAAAAAAATTGATTATGTTAAAGGTAGAAAAGAGGTATTAATGTTATTAAATATAAATAATAGTGGAGTTGAATTATCCGCGCCGACCAATGAACAAAATGCTGATGGGTTAATTAGAACAACACATCCACGTCCACAGTTACAGCGCTTCCCTTGGCAAAGCCTAAACGGTATATGGAAATTTGCATTTGACGACGAAGGTTTACGTGTTCAACCCAGTGATGTTAAGGAATGGACTCATTCTATAGAAGTTCCCTTTGCTCCGGAATCAAGCAAAAGTGGAATAGGTGATACAAGTTTTCATCCTAATTGTTGGTACGAGCGCGAATTTGAAACGCCTTTCTCTGATGGTAGATTACTTTTACATTTCGGCGCCGTTGACTATCGTGCCCGCGTGTGGGTAAACGGTCACTACATCGCTGAACACGAAGGTGGACATACAAATTTCTCTCTCGATATTACCCACGTTTTGAATGACAGTGGCAAAACAACAGTAACAGTGTGGGCACAAGATGACCCGCAAGACCTCGCTAAACCTCGCGGGAAACAAGATTGGCGCCTGGAACCGCACAGTATTTGGTATCCTCGTACTAGCGGGATTTGGCAGACAGTATGGATTGAGCGTGTGGGTGCTACTTATTTAGGTAGCATTTACTGGGATTCTGACTGCAAGCGATGGGAAGTTGGTTTTGAAGCTGGACTAGCGGGTGATGTGCCTGATAAAGGCATCCTAATCAAAATGAAACTAAGCGTTGGCGATACTATATTAGCTAACGATACTTATGAAGTGCTAGGGGGAGAAATTAATCGTCGCATTGCACTTGGCGACCCTGGTATTGACGATTACCGCAATGAATTATTGTGGACTCCAGAAAAACCAACATTAATTGATGCTTCCATTCAAGTGTGGTACGAAGGACAACTGCTAGATGAAGTAAAATCTTATACTGCAATGCGGGCGGTTAGCGTACAACGTGATAGATTTATGCTTAATGGGCGCCCTTATTACTTAAGAATGGTTCTTGACCAAGGGTACTGGCCAGATACGTTTATGACTCCACCG
>NZ_JBXXZH010000048.1:0-46157 GCF_059640475.1 Calothrix sp. CBUCES-K 9914 | reverse complement strand
ATTCCCCACCATCCAAAGAACAACGAGATTAGCAAAAACGGAATACTTTTACCAAAGGCGCCTTCACCTGCTTTAATAAAATAAATATCTGAACTGCGTTTAAATGACATTATCACTATCGAGAAGCAGTAAGGAAAAACAACAAACTTGGCACCTTTGGATAACTCATTATTCACTGCTTCCACTGTCATGTTATCGATGCCCATTATCTTTGACATATTGTTAATTTTTGTTAATTTTTGTTAAAGCTTGTGTAAAGTTGAACTACAAAAAACAAGTTGAAAATGTTGAAAATTGTTCCAGTCAATTTAGCACTGAAAATAATATACCAGTAGAAAATTTAATATTTAATTAAGTTAGTCTTGGCAACGGATGATAAGCGGATGTAACGGATGAATAACTTATTACAAACTATTACAAACAAAGACTTGTTCAATAAAATCAATTATCCGTTACATCCGTTGTATCCGTTGCCAGTGTTTTCTCCAATAAAGCGCATGGTATAATTGCACCCGAATGCAAGATATGTGATGAGTACTTAATAAATTTATAACCATTTGCTTTGTAGAAAGGAAGAGCAGTTATGGAAGCTGAAACCTCAATCTTTTTGAAGTTGTAAACTATTGCTTCCATTTCAACTGCCTTAAGTAACTCTTTACCAACTCCTTGACGTGTATAGTCAGGATGAACATAAACAGCATTTATATCGCCATTTTTATCAAAAGAAGAAAAACCTATTATGATATTATTCTGATTCTCTGCAACAAATGTTACTTCATCCTCGGCGCCGTTTAACATATATTGACGACGTGTTTCGGGGTCAAGATTACCTACCCAAGCTTCTATTTGCTCTTTCGTATATTCTACTGTACAAAGTTGACGTACCGAATTAACATGAACATCATGTATTTGCAGAGCATCTTCAGGTTGAGCTAAACGAATTAAAAATTCTATTTTTTGTTTTTCTTTTTCCATCTACTTTTTACTAATCGTATTTCTTCATAACTGTAATTGCTACCTAAATATTCTTTGACTGGAGTTAGCGAAACATCACCAAGAGTATCCAAAACTCTCCAAATTGCCTGTTGTTTTTGAACTGGTATTAATAAATTGACATCTACCTCGTGATTTTTTTCCATTAAGTCAAAGAGATGACGCAAAATTGTTGAAGCTTTTAAATTACGTTTTTTGGCGATTTCTTCTACTGATAAACCTTGTTTATGCATCTGCAAACTCATCAATTCAGTACTTGTTGCGCTCGTATTCACTATAGGTGTAATTTCTTGTTTTCCTGATGATAAGTTATTCTCTCGACAGTATGCACAAATTTCGTTAACAAACTGACTACCATACTCTGTTAGTTTATGACTTCCAACTCCTGATAGTTTGCCAAATGCTTCTTTTGTTTGTGGACGTACTTGTGCCATCAATTTTAAGGTAGAATCGGCGAAGATGACATATGGCGCCACTCCTTGAGCATCAGCTAACTTTTTACGCAAAGAACGTAATCTTTGAAACAGTAGCTCTATTTCGACGTTATTTCCATTAATCTCTTGTAAACTAACTTTTTCGGCTGCTGGTACTACTATAGATACTGTACGCTGGCGCCGCATAATTTCCCAACTGTGTGCATTGAGCTTGAGAACAGAATAACCATCCGTGGTTTGTTCGAGTAAACCTTGTTGTAATAAAGAACGTGCTAACGTTCGCCATTCATTTAAAGTTTTATCTTTACCGATACCATATGTCGAAAGTTTATCGTGTTCATATAACTTAATCTTCTCTGTTTTGGCGCCGCGCAATATATCTATAACATGTGTCATGCCAAATTTCTCTTTAGAACGCGCGATACAGGATAGAAACTTCATCGCTTCTAACGTCCAGTCTTGAGTCGGTTGCGGATTACGACAATTATCACATGCACCACAGTTACCTGGAAAGCGTTCACCAAAATAACCAAGTTGAACAATACGCCGACATACGTTAGCCTCAGCATAGTCTATCACTTGCCGTAACTGTTGCCGCGCGATTTTTTGCTCTTGGTCGTCAGTTTTTTGCGCGATACTCCACTCTATAGTCTTGATGTCACCAACACTAAAGAACAATGTACACCGCGATGATTCCCCGTCTCTTCCTGCGCGTCCCGATTCTTGATAATAACTTTCTAAGTTCCGAGGCAAGTTATAATGAATCACTAGACGTACATCAGGTTTATTAATACCCATCCCAAAAGCAATTGTTGCGACTATCACACGCACGTCATCGCGAATAAATTTAGTTTGGTTCGTGCTGCGTTCTTCATCGGACAAACCAGCGTGGTAAGGTAAAACAGCAATTTTGCTGTGCTGAAGCTGAAAAGTTAATTCATCTACTTGCTTACGGGTGAGACAGTAAATAATTGTCGAACCGTCACTTTCACGAATTAATTCCAATATTTCCGCATAAGCATTCTTGGTTCTAGTACGAACCTCATAATATAAGTTCTCGCGGTTAAAACTGGTAAGATGTATATCAGGGTCTTTCAACCCTAACTGCTTGATAATATCCGAACGTACTCGTTCAGTAGCTGTTGCAGTGAGTGCGACTACAGGAACGTTTGGATATCTTTGACGTAATGATATTAGCTGACGATATTCTGGACGAAAATCATGTCCCCACTCTGATACACAGTGTGCTTCATCTATTGCAAAACTTGAAATTCCAATTTGATGCTGAACTAAATCCAAAAACGGTAAAAACCTCTCACTCATCAGCCGTTCCGGCGCCACATAAAGCAATCTCACCTTACCATTGAGTATAGCTTGTTCCCGCAACCGCGCTTGATGTGAATTTAAACTACTATTCAAAAACGTTGCATTAATACCATTTTTTTGGAGTGCTTCTACCTGGTCTTGCATCAAAGCTATCAACGGTGATACCACTACAGTTAAACCAGTTCGCATCAGTGCAGGTAACTGAAAACATAGTGATTTTCCTCCACCTGTAGGCATTATCACCAATAAATCCCGATTTTCTAAGGCACCTTCGATAATTTGTCGCTGTCCAGGGCGAAAATTGTCGTAACCGAAGTGATGTTTCAGCGCTTGTTCTAAATTGGCATAAGTCAACATACTATCAGCGGGTTGAGAGTTACTATCAGTTTCGCCATTAAATCTAGACTCTTAGAATAAGACATTTAGCAAAACCTTGTAAATATCTGTGATTTTCTCATTGTGCAACACTAATTGCTATTTTGCAGCAATATGTAATGGTTTTGTTGGAGAGAGTTAAAGATATTGCAAAATCCATAATCTCATAAATACTCAAAGCTATTATTGCATACAGGTGCAGTATAAATAAACTAATGACAAAATTTCCATACGATGAATTTTCCAAATGCTATCTTAAAGAATTGTTACAGCCGTTAGGCGAAGTTGAAACAAGTCGTAAAGTACCAGCAGAAATAAGAGAAATAGACGTTTACTTTGCGCCTTCGTCACAATCTTCACAAGGTACAATGCAATTAGGACTATTAGGGCGCCTAGCATTACAACCTGCATTGATAGAACCATTCAGAAACGCAGCGACTCGTTCAGAAATTCGCAGTTGTATGGGTAAACTATAAATGAGCGTTTATAACTGGAGTCGGTGCGTGACGCTACTAGATGCTAGCTTTGTTTCAAGGTTGTTAATAGCGTCACGCACCCTACGTCCTTCGCATCCAGCTAGTTGTCGCGAACTGTATTGGCACATAAAATACCGGAAGCAGCGACGGCGGGTACTCCAATTCCTGGCATTGTGCTGTCACCAACGCGGTATAATCCTTTTATTGGTGTACTGGCGCCTGAAAACATAGCTTTTGTTGCTTCAATCGCTGGTCCATATGTTCCTTGATACCTTCTTAAATAATGTGCGTGTGTTAATGGTGTTCCAATAAGTTCTAAAACTACACGTTCTCGAATATCAGGTATAACTCGTTCTAACGCTTTATATAATGTCTGTGCTTTAATAAGCTTCTTCGCTTCGTACCCTTCGTCTCTCTCCCATCCTGTATATGGTTCCAATGTATACGCATGAACTACATGATGTTCGCTTGGCGCCAAGTTAGCATCCCAGACACTAGGAATTGATATCATACAGGTGTTTCCTGGGACGGTTATATCAAGCTTTGAGTCATGAACTACAACATGGTGTCCGGTTAAGTTTTCTAAACCAGAAGCACGTATACCCAAGTGTAAATGCATGAAGCTTTCGACTGCGGGTGTTTGTAAAGCTTTTTGACGATAAGAAGCTGGTAAATCCTCTGCACTCAATAATTTTGTATAAGTATCCCAAACAGTGGCGTTTGATATAACGAGAGGCGCCTTAATTATCTCATTATTTTTTAACTTGACTCCAACTGCCTTTCCTGACTCGACTAAAATTTGCTCAACGTGACACCCCAAGCGGAGTATACTACCCCAACGTTCCAAACCGCGCACCAACGCTTGAATTATTGCTCCACTTCCACCGTAAGGATATTCAACACCCGCGCGTGAGCGTTCTCCCAACATAAATGCTACTTCGGGTGCTATCGTTCCATGTGCCTTTAAACCTGATAGTAAAAAGCATTCTAAGTCAATAAGGCGCCGCACCCAAGTGTCTTTTACTGTTGCGTCCATCACATTACCTACTGAACTTTGTACAGTTAGGAGGTTGGGCAACATTTTTAGTAGTGAAGGTAAATAATTTCTCACTAAGATAGGAATTACCTGCCAGTCCCCACGTAAAGCGATAACTGGAATTCCTTTCATCGCTTCGTATAGTGGAAGCATTTTGTCGATGAAAGACTTTAGCTCGGTTGCTCCTTGGGGTGTTATTTTGGCTATTTCTCGTAAATATAGCGAGTTATCGCTATAAATAGGAACACTATTCTCAGGAAAATGGTAATGTCCTAGTGGGTCATAACACACAGCGTCCAGAGATTCACCTAAAATATCTAATACTTGTTTTACAGGATTCAAACTATTGGCGCCTGTAAGACCACAATAGAATGAAGGTCCAGAATCAAATTCAAAACCACGTCGTCTAAAACTATGTGCAGCACCACCAGCAATTGTATGACTTTCACATACAACCACGCGCTTACCGTAACGTGCCAGTAAACTACCTGCTGTTAACCCACCGATACCGCTACCAATAACTATGACATCAAAATTAGACATTTTCGTAATTAATAAATTAATAGTTAATAGTTAATTGAACCATGACTGAACCATTAATCGAACTTAAAGGTGTTTCTAAAGCATTTGGAAATAATAAAGTATTAGATAATATCGATTTAACCATTGATCGAGGTGAAGCACTGGGAATAATCGGTCCATCGGGAACTGGGAAATCAACTATTTTACGGGTAATTGCTGGGTTAACTGCACCTGACAGCGGAGAAATATATGTAGAGGGAGTGCGAAGAAAGGGTTTAATTGAGGATGGTGCAGACCCGATAGGTATTAGTATGGTATTTCAACAAGCAGCATTGTTTGACTCGCTATCTGTGGAAGAAAACGTTGGGTTTTTGCTGTACCAACACTCTAAACTATCTAGAAAGCGAATTCGAGATGTAGTACACGAGAAGTTAGAGATGGTTGGTTTGGGAGGAAGTGGAGATAAATACCCATCCGAACTTTCGGGAGGGATGCGGAAACGTGCGAGTTTTGCCCGCGCGATTATTTCTAACCCAGATAACCCTAAAGAGAAACCTGAAGTTTTGTTATATGATGAACCTACAGCTGGCTTAGACCCCATCGCTTCAACCGTTATCGAAGACTTGATACGCCAGTTACAGTGTACGCAAGGAGTCTGTAGTACTTATGCTATTGTCACTCACCAAGATAGTACAATACGGCGCACAGCTGATAAACTGGTGTTTCTTTATCAAGGTCAAGTGCAATGGCAAGGACACGTAAGCGATATGGACACAACATCCAATCCATTAATTCGACAATTTATGAGTGGCAGTATTGCAGGACCAATTCATGTAGTGGGATAAAAAAAGTGCTGAGTAGAAAGTGCTGAGTTCTGAGTAAAGTTAAAAGTTAAACTTTAGAAGTTAGGAGTTAGGAGTTAAGAGTTGCCTAATACTAAGCACTCAGCACTTAGCACTCAGCACTCAGCACTCAGCACTCAGCACTTATTACTAAACTTAAAAGAGAGGAAATAAAGATGCGTTCATTGCGTACAGTCCGAGAGGGTACAGTAGGATTACTATTCCTAGCTGGACTAGGTGTATTTGGGCTTATTTTCTTATGGCTCAATCGTTTTAATGCAACTCAAAGTAATTATAAAATCTTTGTTGACTTTAATAACGCTGGTGGGATGCAAAAAGGCGCCCCGGTTCGCTATCGTGGTGTTAAGGTAGGTAGAATCGCAGCAATTCGACCGGGTCTAAATAACGTTGAGGTTGAACTCGAAATTAATCAACGTGACTTAATTATTCCGCGCGATGTTAAAGTTGAAGCGAATCAAAGCGGTTTAATTGCCGAAAGTCTTATTGATATTACACCTATGTCGAGAATACCTGAAGGCGCCATTGCAGCTAAACCTTTAGATAAAAATTGTGATAATAAACAAATTGTTTGTAATAACTCGCGTATTAGAGGTCAAATTGGTGTAAACGTTGATGAAGTATTACGTTCAACAACGGAGTTAGCAAGTAGATATACCAACGAACAATTCTATCAAAATCTCAATCGTACACTCGAACAAGGAGCAGTAGCTGCTGCCAATGTTGCAGAACTGAGTAAAAATTTAACAGCATTAAGTAAAACCGCGCAGTACCAACTTAATACGACTTCTGGTGTTACTAGCTCCGTACAGCGTGCGGCAAATCAAGTTAGCGTTTCAACCGCACAACTCAGCGCAACTGCTGATAGAACTTTAACTAAATTTGGTAATACAGCAAATCAATTAAATTCCACAGTCGGTCAATTTGGTTCCACTGCAACTGAACTACGTTCAACAGCAAGTCAAGCTAACAAGTTACTTGGCAACCTCGATAGTCTTGTTACCACAAACCGTTCTTCCTTAGTTTCTACGCTTAACAATATATCAGCAAGCAGCAATCAACTGCGTGTAGCTGCTGGTAACCTTTCACCAGTAGTTAACCGTTTGACGCAGGGTACACTAATTAAAAACTTTGAAACTCTCTCAGCAAATGCAGCACAAGCATCAGCAAATTTACGTGATGCTTCTAAAACTCTTACCGACCCCAAAAACGCTGTTGTCCTTCAGCAAACTTTAGATTCAGCTAGGGTAACATTTGAAAACACCCAAAAAATCACCTCTGACCTAGATGAGTTAACAGGTGACCCCAAATTCCGTGATAATCTTCGACAGCTTGTTAATGGTTTAAGTAGTTTGGTGTCTTCTACTCAACAGGTAGAGCAGCAAGTGCAAGTCGCGCGTACTTTGGATATGATGAAGCGTACTCAACTAACTCAAGTACCAGTTCCAACACCGACCACTACATTTAGTGCTTCGACACAAAATCAAGTTTTCCAGGTTTCAGAATTTTCACAAATTCCAGAAACAAGAGAGACTGTACAGCGTAAACAAGCTATAAATCGCTTAACGCGCGTTTTGAAGCAAAATACTCAATCAGCAAAGCTACCACAAAATTATAAAGTCAAACAAAATCCTGAAAAATAGATTGTATTATGTAGCCACTAAATAAATATCTGAATCGAAATGAACCAAATTTTGGGTGCAATTGCATCAGCTTGTGCTGCTTTTGCGGCAACTAATCTTGATGACATAATTATCTTAACGTTACTTTTCGCACAAGTAAGCCCTAACTTTCGTAAGCGTCATATTATTGTTGGGCAATATTTAGGTTTTACTGTATTAATCCTAGCCAGTTTACCTGGTTTTTTCGGTGGTTTAGTTATTGACCGCTCGCTGATTGGTTTGTTAGGATTTTTACCAATCATTATCGGTGTTTATCAGCTAGTAAAACGTCAAGAAGATGATAATGATGATGAAATTCAAGCTGTGAATACAGCAGCTACAACTCAGCGTAATACTATATTAAATAACCTATTGGCGCCCCAAACTTACAACGTTGCTGCTGTCACCTTGGCAAACGGAGGAGATAATATCAGTATATACGTGCCTTTATTTGCCAGTAGTAATATTGTTAAACTATTAATAACTATAGGCGTTTTTTATATTCTGATTGGAATTTGGTGTTACTTAGGATACTTTTTTACTCGTCATCATGCAATTACACGTGTATTCAGTAAGTATGGACATATATTGGCGCCAATTGTATTAATTTGTTTAGGAGTTTATATTTTGATTGAAAGTGGAAGTTACGAACTATTGAGATTTAAACATAACTAATAGTTTATCCGTCAGAAATTAATTCCAATCTTGCTCTTCACGTTTACCACGAGATTTATAAATACTTTCGATATTATGTATCGTGCGGGTACGTTCAAATAACTCTTCTTCTGTTAAATTCCAGTTTTGCAAAATTGTATCTAACTTGGCTTGAATATCGCGGGCGCCGGGAAAACCATTATAACGTACCCGCAAACGCGCTAATTCTGCTAAGTTAATATTAGATGGTTCACCCTGAAGTAAGGCTTCAATAGTAGGGTAGTCACGATTATATTGGGGATGTTGCTGGTCTTGAGTCATAATCACTAAAAAGTATTGAGTGCTGAGTGCTGAGTGCTGAGTACAAAGTCTTAAGTAATAACTCATAACTAAATAAATATACCTAAAGAAATACTCAGCACTCCGCACTTTTTACTCAGTACTTAACGAGGCGGCTAATACAACTTTATGCATACGGCTCTCACTACTGTCATACAGCTTAAAATAAAGATACATTATCTTTAAGAAAGTACAAACAACTTAAACTGAGGGTGAGATTCGTTATCACCCAACGTCGTACCAGCAAGGGAGGCAATAGCCCGCTTATGTTTGAACACTTCACTTCCCAAGCCATTCGGGTAATCATGTTAGCTCAGGAGGAGGCACGCCGCCTGGGGCACAATTTTGTAGGCACAGAGCAAATTCTCCTAGGGCTAATTGGAGAAGGAAACGGTGTTGCTGCCAAAGTGCTGAGTGACATGGGCGTTACCCTCAAAGATGCGCGTCGCGAAGTCGAGAAAATTATTGGTCGAGGTTCTGGGTTCGTTCCACCAGAAATTCCTTTTACTCCTAAAGTTAAAAGTTTATTTGAGCAAGCTTTTAAAGAAGCGCGTACATTAGGCAACAATTACATTAGCACTGAACATTTACTCTTAGGTTTAACTGACGCAGGCGAAGGTGTTGCAGCCAAAGTACTACAAAATCTGGGCATAGACCTTAAAGAAGTTCGCACTGCTGTAATTCGCCGTTTAGGTGAAGAGGTAGCCGTAGCTCCAGGTGCTGGCAATAGTGGTTCACGTCGTAACCAGCAAAATCTTACTATCGAAGAGTTTGGCAAAAACCTGACTAAGCTAGCGCGAGAAGGTAAACTTGACCCCGTTGTTGGGCGTGAAAAAGAAATCGAACGTACCGTCCAAATTCTCGGTCGTCGTACTAAAAACAATCCTGTATTAATAGGTGAGCCTGGTGTTGGTAAAACAGCTATCGCCGAAGGTTTGGCGCAGCGCATTATCAACCAAGATGTTCCTGATATTTTGATGGACAAGCAGGTGATCAGCCTTGACATGGGTTTAGTTGTGGCTGGTACACGCTTCCGTGGCGACTTTGAAGAACGCCTCAAGAAAATCATGGAGGAGATCCGCACTGCCGGAAATATCATCCTCATGATAGATGAAATTCATACTTTGGTTGGCGCGGGTGGAATTGAGGGTGGCATGGATGCTGCCAATATTCTCAAACCAGCGTTAGCACGTGGCGAGCTACAGTGTTTAGGTGCCACAACTCTCGATGAGTATCGTAAACACATTGAGCGCGATGCAGCATTAGAAAGAAGATTCCAGCCTATTATGGTAGGCGAACCTTCAGTACAAGAAACCATCGAGATATTATATGGTTTGCGCTCTGTATACGAGCAGCATCACCGCGTTACAATCTCCGATGAAGCTCTACAAGCTGCCGCAACACTATCTGATAGATATATTTCCGACCGTTTCTTACCTGACAAAGCTATCGACTTAATTGACGAAGCAGGTTCGCGCGTGCGTTTGCGGAACTCGCAAAATGCTGCAAGTCGTGAAATCAAACGCGAACTGTTATTAGTTAGTAAGGACAAACAAGAAGCTGTTCGCACTCAAGACTTTGACAAAGCAGGAACACTGCGTGATAAAGAACTTGGGCTTGAAGAACAACTTAAAGCTGAAGAAAACGGATTTACTAGTAACCCTACTGTTGGCGAAGAAGACATTGCACAAATTGTAGCTTCGTGGACTGGTGTTCCTGTTAACAAGCTTACTGAGTCTGAGTCTGAAATGCTGTTGCACCTTGAAGACACATTGCACCAGCGTTTAATAGGACAAGAGCAAGCTGTTACCTCAGTATCTCGCGCCCTTCGACGTGCGCGCGTTGGTTTGAAAAATCCAAACCGACCAATTGCTAGCTTTATTTTCTCGGGTCCAACTGGTGTAGGTAAGACCGAGTTAGCGAAATCTTTGGCAGCGTATTTCTTTGGCGCCGAAGATGCGATGATTCGTCTTGACATGTCCGAGTACATGGAACGTCACACCGTTTCCAAACTCATCGGCTCGCCTCCAGGTTATGTAGGGTACGATGAAGGCGGACAACTTACCGAAGCAATTCGCCGCAAACCTTACACAGTGGTGCTATTCGACGAAATCGAGAAAGCGCACCCCGATGTATTTAATATGCTGTTGCAATTGCTCGATGACGGACACCTTACCGATGCGAAAGGTAGAAAAGTGGACTTTAAGAACACTTTGATTATCTTGACATCGAATATTGGTTCTAGAGTTATCGAGAAAGGTGGTGGTGGTTTAGGGTTCCAGTTCGAGGATGCAGCAGAAGCAAGTTACAACCGCATTAAGAACTTAGTCAACGAAGAACTCAAAGCGTTCTTCCGTCCAGAGTTCCTCAACCGTCTTGACGACATTATTGTCTTTAGCCAACTCAAGAAAGACGAAGTTAAGCACATTGCTGACATTATGCTCAAAGATGTTTCTGTTCGTCTACTTGAAAAAGGTATTACCCTCGAAGTTACCGAGCGCTTCAAAGACCGCGTGGTACAAGAAGGTTATGACCCAAGCTATGGCGCCAGACCATTACGTCGAGCTATTATGCGTCTCTTGGAAGATTCTTTGGCTGAGGCAATGCTTTCAGGTCAAGTTGTTGATGGAGACACCGCAACAGTTGACGTAGACGACGACGGTCAAGTGCGAGTTAGAAAATCAGAAAAACCTGAGTTGCTTTTAGCTAACGTTGGCTAAATTGTAACTTCAACTTAAACAAAGGGCACGGCATCGTCGTGCCCTTTATTTTTTATCGCAATTGTAGCACAGGCATCCTACCTGTTCAGCAAACCCCAATTATAGTAATCATTTATGATATCCACGCATCGTAGAGACGCGATTAATCGCGTCTCTACATGGATATAATTTTATACAATTGAAGTACTAGTTACTTGGTAAATTATCAGGGTCAATACCAATAGAACGTAGATACTGCGCTAGCTTTTCCGCGCGTTGTCGTTCCTGTTCCGCGCGTTCTTGCTGATAGAATGCGTTTTCGTCTGCTGTGAGTCAGTATATGGCCGATTGGTTAGAATGGGGTCGCAGAATGCGAGAAGAACAACGACGCAACCCATCACCTGTTGTACAGAAGCTCAAACTTAAGGCTGAACGAGAATTGATAAAAAAGGCTGAAAATGCTTAAATATTTGATGGATGAAAATGTCAATCCAGTATATATAAATCAATTCCGTCGCAAAAGATCAGATATAATTATTTACGCAATAGGAGAACCCAATATACCATCTAAAGGAACTTTAGACCCAGAAATTATTATTTGGTGTGAAGTCCATAACTTCGTTTTGGTAACTAATAATCGCGCTTCCATGCCTGTGATTGTCATGCTCTTGTTTAGGAAAATTTATACCTCAAAAATCATAATCATTACTTAGGCAAATTTTTAGTATTTTTACTGTCAGATTTTTCCTCTGCAAGGCTTTTTTCAATAGCACCTTCTGTAGTTAATTGACCCAAGGCGCCTGATACCATTAGTTTGGGTAAATTTTCAATATCTTTTAACCTGGTAAGTTTGCTTTCTCCTGTTGCAGGGTCACGGTGAACTACCACTACAGACGGTACTATATCACCTCCAAATACATCAAGTAAGGCAGGGTTGTGTGTTGTGACTAAAATGTCTATTTCGCGTTTCCTACCTATTTCATGTAACATTCGTGCTAGTAGTTCCGCGCGTGAAGGATGTAACCCATTATCAACGTCTTCGATAATTAACTGGCTGCGTTCGGGTATTGTTAATAAAGCAGTCATGATGGCAATAAATCTTAAAGTTCCATCTGACATACTACGCGCGTCTACTTCTTGTATTTGTCCATTCGTCCATTCTTCTTCGCAATATAACATTGCATCAGTAGCATACCGACCAACACGTTCTGCCCAAACTTTTAAAATATTTCCCGCTGGTAAACCACGCGCGTACTCAGAAAGAATATTTTCGACTTCATCTTGTTCGCGTGCTGACAGTCCAGCAATAACCCCAGCAATATTTGACGCATCGCTATCTAGAAGTTTAGAAAGACGCGAATATGAGCGCATTTTCGCAGGAATTGGGTTAAGTATATAAATTTTCTCTAGGTTTTTAATAACATGATTAACTTCGGTAATATTATCTAGGACGTAAGTGTTTTTAAAGTACGTTAGAACTGATTTATCGTTGTTGGGAAGCGTCCAACGCGCGTTTTTATAATGGGTGGAAATTTTAAGAATCTTTTCGCGTTCATCTTTAGAATCTATATAACTAGTAACAAAATCACGCTCAAAAATCATTGTTTTTTTATCGCGCTGATACTCACGACAAGTAATTTTTTCTTCGAGTATCATGGCATCGTGTTTTGTTTCTACGCTAATACCATATAAATAATCTACCTGCTCACCTTCTCCATGTACAAGCGCTCGGAGCGTAAATTCTGGTTCTGGTTTGAGAGATGCCCAGCTAATACCACCACGAATAGGAGGCAGAATTTTATCTCCCGCTAGCACAGTTTCAATTTGATACCCGTCAACAATACGTTTAAGAAATTCAAATGCTTCAACAAGATTAGATTTTCCGCTAGCATTTGTACCTATTAAAACCGTGAGTGGGTATAGCGGTAGTTCTGCATTACGAAAACTTTTCCAATTTTTCAGAAAGAGGCGCTTTAGCATACCCACTTTAATGAACAATATCTAATTGTCCTACTATCTTCCAACAGTTACATCTGGGTTTTCCTCAAGCTTGATTGTATTTTCGAGATTTTTGTCAGCAATTTCTGATAATTGGGTATTAAATGTTCCTGCTTGCCAACTATCTGCTACATCTTTAATAAAACTTGCTATCGGTATGGCAACTAATACTCCAATAATTCCTCCTAATTTGGCACCAATTAATAAAGAAATGACTACCCAAACCGGATTTAAACCAGTTAAATTACCGAGTATACGAGGTGCAACAATATTAGAATTGATTTGGTCGATACCTACAGAAACAGCAAAAACTTCTACACCTAACCAGAAATTTTGTAACCCTACTAATAAAGCAACAATAACAATACCGATTGTAGTTCCAAAGGGAAACAAAGAAAATATACCAATCGTAACACCGAACAGTAAGGCTAAGGGGACTTGTAACAGTACAAATACCAGTATTAACGAAACTGCAAGAATGGAGCCTAAAACAGCTTGCCCTAGAAAGTAATTTTGAAAATCCTCACGTAATAATTGTCGAAGTTGAGTACCGATATTGCGTGGGAGCCATTGAAAAATACCATTCCAAAGCTGGTCTCCGTTTAATACCATATAAACAGTTAATACTACTGTTAATATTACATTAACTAAAGTACCAATTGTATCTACAGCAATGCCGAGTATTTTACCTGTAAAAGTTTGTAATTGACTCGAAAGACGGTCAAGAGCTTGGGTTAATATGTTACTAACATTTATCGGTAGGTGCTGTTGCTGAAGTGCCCAATCTTGAAAAGCCTGTAATTGCTGGGCACCTGAATCAATCCAACTTGGTAAAATATTTGTCAGTTCGTAAATTTGTTGCAGTATCAAAGGCACAAGGGTAACGGCTAATCCTACAGCTAGTACTATAGTGATTAATAAGGCGCCTGCAATTGCCAATTTACGCTTAATTCCTTGACGCTGGAAAAATTCGATAGGATAGTCAAGGATAAATGCGAGTAAAATTGCAATAATAAATATATTAACTAATGGTTGAAAATACTTAACCACTTGTAAAAATACCCAACCATTTAAAACGGTTAGCGGAAAAGCAATTCCAATAGTTAACCAGCGAGGTAATTTATTCACTTGCATCATTTATCTAAGTAATGAGTCCTCACTACTAGCTTATAACTTTTCAATCAAGACTCAGCACGAGCGCACTCAGAACTCAGCACTCATAAAATCTTGTAAAATTTGTTGATGTACTGGCGCCAGTAGTCGCTCAGAATTTGCATTGTGAGAATAGTAACTACCTTTACAAATATCGGATGGCGCCAGTAAAGCCATATCCCAACCTTCGTTGAGAACTAGTTGGTTGATATCAACTTCTAGAGCTGCACTAAAAACATAACGTACTACATTCGAGTCAGGATAGCGACCGAAAAATCGAAATGTCGAAGGTAAGCAATAGCCAATTTCTTCTAATATTTCGCGCCTCACAGCAACTTCGGGAGTTTCACCTGGTTCGATGTGCCCACCAAACAAAGCCCAGTACCCTGGATAACGAATACCGGCTATGTTATCGCGCAATTGCATCAAAAATTTATTATCTCGATAGAGAATTGCAATAACAGCCTGCGTTCGCTGGTTACTCATATGTATTTATTAAGAAAGTTTAAGTATCAATGACTACTTTTCTTCTAAATAAACTTCGCCCCTGTCTTTTCCGGCTAGAGGAATACTTTTGTAGCGAAGTTGACCTTTAAAGACTGCCTGCGAACCGACGTTCAACCCTTTTTGATTTGTTAGAACAACTATTGAACCCGTCGAATCCTTTAATCGGTATGCGTGCTTATTTAGCAGTGGTATATATTTTTCAACTTTCCCCTGAATGTAAACGGTGGAGTTTTTTTGCTGTGGTGTTAGCTGTTTAATCGGTGTAATATTGGCGCCAATAGCATTCATGCTCGAAATGCTTAAATTTGAGCAGCTTGCTAACCCGGTCATAACCAGAGGCAGAGCCAAAATTAATACTGACATGTAAATGTATAAAAAACGTGATTGTTTCATAGCACCCCTAGTAAGGAGAAAGTTTTGTATCAGTATCAGTTTTGTCGCCATTTAAATCACGTCGGTTCCCATTAATACCAAGTTTTTTGATATTAAAAATATACTCTCTACTGATACAACTCTTCTGAGAAAATAGGAAACTAGGACTTTGTGATCGGGCAGGACGTTTAGAGTTCTGATTCCCAATTCCCAATATCTAATATCCAATTCCAATTTTCAATCCTGCATTCCCAATGGAAACACAAACTGCTAAAATCCTTGATGGAAAAGCGCTAAGTGCGAAAATTCTAAACGAATTATCTGTACAGATTCAGTCACTGCAACCTAAAATTGGGCGCCCTCCTGGTTTAGCTGTACTAATGGTTGGTGATAATCCTGGTTCTGCTGCTTATGTACGTGGTAAGGAGCGCGCTAGTGAAAAAGTTGGGATTGCATCGTTCGGAAAACATTTTCCTACACAAACAAGTTACTCCGAACTATCTGATACCATTACAGCACTAAACCAAGATGAACTTGTCGATGGAATTTTAGTCCAATTACCATTACCCGAACATCTAGACTCTGTGAAACTTCTAAACCAAATTGCACCAGACAAAGACGCTGATGGTTTACATCCTGTAAATATGGGGCGTTTGCTACGAGGAGAAGAGGGTTTACGTTCGTGTACTCCTGCTGGTGTAATGCGGCTCTTAGAAGAATATCAAATAGGGGTGCAAGGGAAACAAGCCGTGGTACTAGGACGCAGCATATTAGTCGGAAAACCTTTAGCTTTGATGTTGCTTGAAGCAAATGCTACTGTCACCGTCGCTCATTCCCGTACTCACGACATAGCATCCATCACAAAAACAGCAGATATTCTTATTGCTGCTGTTGGACGTTCCGAACTTATTACTGGTGACATGGTGAAACCGGGCGCGATTGTGGTAGATGTGGGAATAAATCGCGTCGTTGATGCAGCTGGTAACAGTCGCTTGATTGGTGATGTTCAGTTTGAATCAGCTTCAAAGGTCGCAGAGTACATTACTCCTGTCCCTGGTGGTATTGGTCCGATGACAGTCGCGATGCTATTACAAAATACTGTTTTCAGCTATCTCAAGAGATTTTAGATTTACGTAGTAGCTTCCTTACTTACAAATCCAAAATCCAAAATCGAAAAATTTATCAACTTAACAGCTTAAAATTGTAACCTATATGACAGAATCTCAAGGATATTCAGCATGGTAGCAGCAGATAATATACAAACGGCACAACCTGGTACTAAATTTGACCTCCTGTCGTATTTAAAAGCACGGCAACAGCTTTGTGAAGTAGCGCTCGACAAGTCTCTTCCGATGCAGTACCCAGAAAAAATTTACGAAGCGATGCGCTATTCGCTGCTGGCTGGAGGTAAACGGTTGCGTCCCATTTTATGCATTGCTACCTGCGAAATGATTGGCGGCACAATTGAGATGGCAATGCCAACTGCGTGTGCATTTGAAATGGTTCATACAATGTCGCTTATTCACGATGACCTTCCAGCAATGGATAATGATGATTACCGACGTGGTAAGTTGACAAATCACAAGGTTTATGGTGATGATATTGCGATTTTAGCTGGTGACGGCTTACTAGCTTATGCTTTTGAGTACATTGTTGAAAATACCCAAAATGTGGCGCCATCCAGTATTTTAAAAGTTGTGTCTCGAATCGGACGCGCGGTAGGTGCAGCAGGTTTGGTGGGTGGTCAAGTTGTGGACTTAGAATGCGAGGGTAAAACCGATACAACCTTAGAAACTCTCAACTTTATTCATAATCACAAAACCGCAGCCCTTCTGGAAGCTTGCGTCGTATGTGGTGGTATTTTGGCAGGCGCCTCTGAATTTGATCAAGAACGATTATCACGATATTCGCAAAATATTGGTCTAGCATTCCAGATAATTGATGATATTTTGGATATCACTGCCACAAAAGAGCAGTTGGGTAAGACAGCAGGTAAAGACCTAAAAGCAAAAAAAGTAACTTATCCAAGCCTTTGGGGAATTGAGGAGTCACGCTCGAAAGCTGACCAACTAATAAAAGCAGCATGTGACGAACTCCAACCCTATGGAGAAAAAGCACAGCCGCTAATCGCCTTAGCACACTTTATCACTAATCGCAACCACTAAAAAGTATACGGGATGAAGTAAATAATGGACTTTTGTCACACAGTGTATTCGTGTTATCTGCTTGATTACTTCATCCAATGCGATTGCGAAAAGTAGAAAAGTTGAGGCAATATGTTTTATTGTTTTATTACTTGGTTACAATTGGTTGCATCAAAGACTTTACTTCACACTACCCACTGTCTGACATATACTAACTTATTTTGAATACCATGCAGGACATAGGCGACATCTTTAACAACCGGGTGCTGCTGGTTGCCCTAATAGCTTGTTTTATGGCTCAAGCTTTGAAACTAGCTGTTGAAATCATCAAAAATCGTAAATTGAATATACAAGTTTTAGTCACCACAGGAGGAATGCCTAGCGCACATTCGGCTTTAGTCACAGCTTTAGCGGCAGGTGTAGGGCAAACAGTTAGTTGGCACAGTCCAGAATTTGCACTTGCAGCGGTTTTTGCCATTATCGTCATGTACGACGCGGCTGGAGTACGCCAAGCAGCTGGCAAACAAGCGCGCATTTTAAACCAAATGATAGACGAATTATTCCGCGAACATCCAAACTTTAATGAAGACCGTTTAAAAGAATTGCTTGGACATACACCGTTTCAAGTTATAGCTGGTTCGGCTTTGGGTATTACTATCTCGTGGCTCGCGCACGCCGCGTACTAGTAGGGTGTGTGAAGGCTACCAACAATCTTAAAACGAAGAAGCAGTCTAGTAGCCTTCACGCACCGGAGCAAATTAAGAGTTATTAATCTTTGGGTCAGGTGCGTGACGCCACCAGATTATTGCTTCGTTTAAAAATTTTTGGTAGCGTCACGCACCCTACTGTAATTTGACGATGGGGCGTAACAACACAACTCTACGCGCGTCAACCATTTGGGCATAAAATCCACGTTCTGAAAGTGCCTGTAATGTGTTTTGCGCTTCTTTTGAGTTGGTTGTGTAAACTGCTAACAAGTAAGGACGTTGCCCATAGGAAACAAAGCCAACATCGCCTCCGACTACTTGCTGAACTTGTTTTACAGTTTCTGGTTTGTTGAAGTAATCCACTAACACAGCATAACCTTGACCCAAGGCTTGCGGTCTACGGACAGGTTGAACTGCGACAGGTGCCTCAGTAGGTCGAGTAGTGATAATAGCAGAAAGACCCGCAGAATCACGTACAAATCTTGCCCAACGATTTGCGTCTTCTAATTTAGCGAAACCGCCAATGCGGGTAACAGTGTCATTGAGATATCTACAGACAGAAGTGTTAGTTTCTGAAGGCAGGACGCGACGTAACTGATTTTGATTGTCAGTTGTAGGGCTAATTACCAATAGAAGATACTCACCGCCCTTGGGAGGTTGGCAAGTAGGAATATTCTGTTGTGCGCCTACAGAATTCATACTACCCATCAACCCAGCAATAACGATAAATATTGCACTAGATACAGTCTGAAGTCTCTCCACAACAGTTGAAAACATAAATTGCTTCTCTTCAAAGATTCCGCTTGATAGATTTTGTTCCCCAAAACAAAAGTAGTAATGAGTGCGCTCGTGCGCTCGTGAAAAGTACTCGGAACAAGCGCACGAGCGCACTTTAAACTGTTACCAGCGATGCCAATGCATCAGGTATTGACTCGCTAGGCGCCTGAAATTCCCCTGTAATTACATACTCCAAGCGAAGTTTTAACCAAGTAATAAACTGCGGGTTAGTGGAAATTACTGCTGCACTAGGTTGCGGACACTTAGCTTTGATACTCTTAAACGCAGGCGCCTCTAAAAATGCAGGTTGTTTTACAACCCAAAAATCGATTTCTTTCTCGTTCTCATGGTAATAACGAGTCCGTTCCTTGAGAACCTCTTCAAAAGGTTCTTCTTCGAGTAAAAAGCGTTGACTCGCTAAAACGTAGTAGTATGTAGTCATCTTTTTGCTTATGCTTCTAATTAATTATTAACTCTTTTTGAATCGTTTAAATAAAGAAACTGGGTTAAACGGACAACTACCGCTTGATTTTGTATCAGATGCTATCTTGCCTCCTGCTGTCAGTTTGGTAAGGAATAAAGAATTATCAAAGTAGTGTTCCATCGATTCAATTTTCAAATCATCCGTGACTTTTGCTACACTCATACCGACGATTTCTACTGTATCGCCAGTTGGAGCAAAGTCTTTGTACTGACCCTTAAAGTGACCCCAGTGGCGCCACTTAAAGGTAACGTTAGGAGGTGCGGAATATACTTCAAGCAATTCCCAAGGAAAACCATTGGGAAAAGTTGTATGAAAAATGTGATGTGAGGATTCAAAAGACTCTTCCGAAGATTTATAGTGTTCGGAATTTGCCATAAAAACATTATAAGTACCTTTGGCGCCAAGTTCTACAGCATCAAATTCACGACCACCATTAGTACTAACACGGAATTTATCTCGAACTACTGACAACCACTGCTGTGGGTTAGTTTTGAAAGATACTTCCATTTCAAAGGTTCGGACTAAGTTTTGAACTATAGCTTCAAGCGAACCTTCCATGTGCTTACATACACTTTCGGAAGCTAAGTTTTCGTTCGACCGAGAATAATCAGGAGCTTTGCCAGTACGCCATTCAATATTAGCAGTCGCACTGTACGCAATCACCGTATCACGATGCTGCGCCCAAAGCGGTAAGTTATTTTGTTCGTTTGTGTCTGTTGCGCTCATAGAAGTTCTTGTGTTTTAAACGTCTTAAGATTTCGCAGCTTGAACCCCTCTATGAACAAATCAATATTCACCATGCATTGCCATTTTCATTTCGCGAACAGCACGCTCAATACCAACTAGTGCGGCTCTACTAACAATAGTATGCCCGATATTCAACTCCTCCATTCCGGGAAGACGCGCGACGGGATATACATTCCAGTAAGTAAGTCCATGCCCAGCATTAACTCTCAACCCTGCTTTTAGAGCTAGTTCGCATCCAGCAGCTAAAAAATCTAACTCGTGCTGACGACTAGTTTCGTCTTTTGCTTCAGCATACTTACCTGTGTGTAGCTCAATAAAGGACGCCTGCGCTTTTGCAGAAGCTTCTACTTGTGCAGGTTCAGCATCAATAAACAGGCTAACTGGAATATTAGCGCTTTGCAGTTTATCAACAACTTCTCCAATTCTATCAATTTGCCCAACAATATCTAAACCGCCTTCTGTCGTCACTTCTTCGCGACGTTCAGGTACTAAAGTCACATAATCAGGTTTAATATCAAGTGCTATAGCCACCATTTCTTCAGTAGGTGCCATTTCTAAATTTAAGTGTGTACGTACTGTTTGCCGTAATAACCGTACATCTCTATCTTGAATGTGTCGTCTATCTTCCCGTAGATGTGCAGTAATACCATCGGCACCTGCTAATTCTGCTAATACTGCCGCTGCTACAGGGTCAGGTTCTACCGTTTTACGTGCTTGACGAATGGTAGCAATATGGTCGATGTTCACCCCAAGTGTTAAAGTCACCCTTGTTATTCCTTATCCAAAATCCATAAAATTAGTATTTTACAGTAAATACTTGTTATGCCCTTAATTTCGCGTCGTGGCACAGGCGTCCCGCCTGTGCAGTTGAGGTGCATAGGAATGAACCACAAAGGGCACAAAGGTCATAAAGGTTGAGCATTTAATCTGACCAAACAAATGTCAATATTGCTACTAAAGTTATTGTTGATTAAGTATTATTCGCAAAATAAACGCCTTTTAATCAAACAAATGTGCCTAGTTAGTACCCTTTTAATACAACTTCAAGCTTTCTTACTTACATCTAAACTATGAAATAAGCGCTTACAAAAAGAAGCTATTAAAGCTTAAAAATTCTTTCTTTGTGTCCTTTGTGCCTTTGTGGTTCGTTCCTCCAATGCTCAGTTACAAAAGTTAACTCGACGCACTAGTATAAAACCGCAGTGCAAACCGCCAAAACCACGAAGATAAAAAGAATAAACCTAACGCTAATAGTCCGGCGCCTATCAACCAACCTACTTGACTTCTACCCAGCATCGCTTCTGCTGGAATAGTCGTTAAAAACGCAACAGGAACTATAAACGTGAAGAAGAAGCGAAATGCTGTTGGATAGGCGACCATCGGATATCTACCTGCTTCAAGCAACCCACGCAGCACTTCGGTAACGTTATAAATTTTTACAAACCAAATACTTGTGGCGCCGAGCATAAACCACAAACTGTATAGTACAACTAACCCAAAACTTATGGGTATCAAACTGATTAAATAGCTATTAATACCGATACCAAGACGAGTTCCCGCATAGCCTATTAGTACTCCACCAAAAATTAAATCTGGTAATCCCCAAGGTGATAAAGTGTGGAATGATAGCCAAAATTGACTCTTAATCGGTTTGAGCAAGACAAAATCGAGTGTGCCTTCTTGAACATGACGGACTATCTTATTCAAATTTGGCGCCAGAAATGTTGCTGCAAAACCTTGAAGTAGAGTAAAAACACCTAGAACGAGTAATGCCTCTTCCCATGACCAACTCGCAAATGAATAACCTTTGCGGTAGAATAAAAACAAACCAAACAAACTACCTGCTAAGTTTCCAACGCTACTTAGACTCGCCAAAATAAAGTTAATCCGATATTCCATTTCGGCAGCTATCGCAGCACTCCAAAATAGTCCAATTATCTTAAAATATCTTTGCATTTTATTTTCGCTCATTATTTCAAAGGCGCCATCGCAATATTACAGTTGGAGTCTACTAGCTTCAGTTAAATGTATACCGCCTAACACTACACAAGAAATTTACTTAAATTTAAGTTTAATTTTTATCCTGAAAAAACCACAGAGGGTAAGATATTGTGTGCATACCTAACGTAATTTTACATTTACATAAAAAAATATGCATTTAGATGTTCGGGCATTAATTGAGTCACTAAAAGGATTTAGCTATCTAGCGATATGGGGAATCATTTTTGCAGAATCCGGATTGCTGATTGGCTTTTTTCTACCGGGAGACAGCTTGCTTGTTGCTGCGGGTTTTGCTGCATCTCAAAATTTGCTCAATATCTGGATTTTAGTAATTGGCTGCTTTGTATGCGCTGTTCTCGGAGATAATGTTGGTTACGTCACAGGCTCTAAATTTGGGCGCCGACTGTTTCAAAAAGAAGATTCGCGGTGGTTCAAGAAAGAATATTTAGTCAGAACTCAGAAATTCTATCAAAAACACGGAAAGAAAACAATCGTACTAGCACGCTTCGTCCCAATCGTTCGTACATTTGCACCAATTATTGCAGGTCTTGGAGTCATGAAGTATAAAACATTCATGTCTTATAACCTAATTGGTGGCTTTGTTTGGACGTTTGGCATCACCCTTCTTGGTTATTTTTTAGGAAACTTACTACCAGCAGAACAAGTAGATAAATATCTACTACCAATTATTATATTAGTTGTACTAGTGTCGCTACTACCATCGGTAATCCATATAATTCAGGAAAGACGAGATACAAAGCACTAGATAATCAATCAGTCGTGATTTAATAGTTTCGTAGGAATTGACGAGCAGGCAAAAGTCTCAAAATGAAATAGAGATATTGCGTCCAGGTATGTAAATATATGGCGCTGCGCGCGATAGCTTTATCAAGCAAGTGAGAACGACGAAGAAGTATTGCTAGTAGATGTACTTATTTCAGTTGCACAACTCGCGTCAACAGCGGGAATGAGCGCACGGGAGTATGTTTATACAGCGATTGATATTTATATAGCTAACAATAAACAATCGAGGGAAAGTAATAATCATCGTTTATAACAAATTAATTATCCGTTACATCCGTTATATCCGTTGCAAAGCAACCCATCATAATTATCTTCTCTGTGTAGAGACGCGATGTTCCTCGCGTCTCTACTGTCTCTGTGGTAAAAACTCTTATCTAATCAAAACAGAAATATATATACAGCAAACCCATAAAATATAAACCTTTGTCATACTGAGCTATGAACGTATTGAAGGAACTTGCAGTGCAGTGAAGCATCTTCGAGATTCTTCGCTACCCTTCGGGAAAACTTCGTTTACGCTCAGAATGACAATTCTAATTGGTTTTTAGTATATTTACTCAGTACTCAGCACTTTCTACTCTTCTACTGAGGAGGCCTTTTCTTAGTAACGCTCAACATTGGTAACGATGTACTGGAAGAACGTTCAGGTAGATAAAGCTGTGGCGCCAGCTTTTCTTCTTGCGGCAAAGGACGACTTTGCTGAACACGCCACCATCGAAACGCTAGTGTCAGACCCGCTGTCCCTAAGCCAAAAGCAAATAAAGACCAGCTATCGCCGAACCCACCAATTACTGCATCAATTACTCCAATGGTAATTAATCCGCTAACTACAGGCTCTCGACGGTATTTAGATTTTAATAAACGAGGTAACGCAATATTCATCACAGCTTTTGTTTTTAGCCTTTTGTATAAATTTACCTAAAATGCTTCACCTATAATCGGCGCCAGGGATGAAACCCCATTAGTATCTATTATAATTTCGATTTAGGGGTGACAAGGGAAGACGTTTTACAATACCGGAATAAGCACATTAATTATTACTATAACCACAAGCATCAATCTCAAGATAGACGGCATTTTACTTAATTTAGTTAATTATTAAAGTTCATATGTATTAAAAACCAGCCGAGTCTCAAATCTGTCGGCTGGTTGAACAACCTTAATTGTAAGACTTACAACTAAGACTACAACTTATATGCCATCTTTTCCGGCAATCTTACCGTAAACCGAGCCATGTTAGCACTCCTTTGTCGGTGACGTACTCAATCACCACTATTAGGAGAAATCCAATCATTGCTGCTCTACCGTTCAAACGTTCGGCGTACTCATTAAATCCAAACTTGGGTTCTTCGAGCTTTGGTGTAACGCTGGGCTGAGTCATGATTAAAAGTACCTCAATAAGGCAAACTCAAGTTTATAGCAGTTTGTGACACGTTTACTTTAGGTTCGGTCGGTAAAAAAACCTCTCCTGCGTATACATGATAAATCTTAGTATCATAAAGCACTTTATAATACTAAGTAAACTCGACTTGTAACAAAATGTAATGATTATTTATATATTTTAGTAAAATTAAGGTAATAGTCAAGAAAACGGCTGTAAGGCGTGTCAAAAATAAGAAAGTGTTCCAAAGTAGTGACGTTCGTATCTAACGTATCAAACTGGCAACTTAGTCTAAGAGAAACTACACTAAAGCAAAATTAAATTAGAGGCAATAAATGGAAATTGGTATTCCCAAAGAAACGAAAGACCAAGAGTTTCGAGTTGGGTTGAGTCCTTCATCCGCGCGCGTGTTGCGAGAAAGTGGTCATCGCATTTATGTCGAGACACAAGCGGGTGTAGGTGCTGGATTTACTGACGATGATTACAAAAATGTCGGCGCCGAAATAGTACCAACTAAAGATGCAGCCTGGAATCGCGAGTTAATAGTTAAAGTTAAAGAACCATTAACAAACGAGTATGATTTTATACATAAAGAGCAAATATTATTTACATATTTACATTTAGCTGCTGACCGTAAGTTAACTGAGCATTTAATCGATTGTGGTGTTACTGCTGTAGCATATGAAACAGTTGAAGTACCCGGAGCCAATCGATTACCTTTATTAACACCAATGAGTATAATCGCAGGCAGGTTGTCAGTACAGTTCGGTTCCAGATATTTAGAGCGTCAGCAGGGTGGTAGAGGAGTACTGTTAGGTGGAGTACCTGGTGTAAAATCGGGCAAGGTAGTGATTTTAGGTGGTGGGGTTGTTGGAACTGAAGCTGCTAAAATCGCTGTCGGTATGGGTGCCTCAGTTCAGATATTGGATGTTAACGTTGAACGGTTAAGTTATTTAGAGACTTTGTTTGGTTCGCGCGTCGAATTACTTTATAGTAACTCTGCTCATATCGAAACAGCTGTTAAAGACGCTGATTTATTAATTGGCGCCGTATTAGTTTTAGGAAAAAGGGCACCCATATTAGTATCTCGTGAACTAGTTCAACAAATGCGTGCGGGTTCAGTAATTGTGGATGTAGCAGTAGACCAAGGTGGATGTATAGAAACGTTACACCCCACATCTCATACAAACCCAGTTTATATCGAAGAGGGTGTGGTTCACTACGGTGTACCGAATATGCCGGGTGCAGTACCTTGGACAGCAACCCAAGCTTTGAATAATAGTACCCTGCCTTATGTACAACAGCTAGCGAATCTAGGATTAGAAGCTTTGGAAACTAATCCTGCTTTAGCTAAAGGAGTCAATGTCCAAAATCATCGGTTAGTACATCCAGCAGTACAATCTGTATTTCCTGACTTGGTAAGTTCGTAATTAGTTTGTAGTAAGCAATGTGCGTGCTAAGATTCCCGACTTCTTTGAGAAGTCGGGAATCTTAGCAAACTTACTTTGTAAAGGAATTGCATCTGGTATGTAAAAATTAGTACTTTTTAATGGAGCATTAAAAGTTTTACTGCTGCTAATATAGCGGTTCTTAATCACATGAGGTACAGATTTAAATAGTAAATTTCTTGTGGAGCGGACATCCCTGCCCGCCCTTATGTACTTCATTAGAATAGGAAGCGCTATAATAACGAAAAAATTATTAGGTTCTTTGGTCAAATCCAAATAATTTGTAATTACAAACTGTTGCTGAAGAACTTTAAAAACTATATTATTACATGTTTTCCATAACCAGTCTTTGCTGATATGGTGCCGATTTGATTTAAGTTTAATTATTTCACTTTCTTGAAGGTTGAAAGCCAGAAAGTGAATACTAGGCGCCAGTATTTGATAATTATGATGATTACTAGTCATTTTCTTGTGGCAATACTTGAGATGCAATGCGGAAATATTCAGAGGATATATGAAAGTTGTCTTCTTCTTTTCCATAAATACGTTTTTCGTAGGCAGTAGCCATGTATCGTAAAGTTTCTGCCCACTGTTTCGGAAAATGTTCGCGTTCGTATATTTCGAGTGCAGCACGGTGACATTCAATTGCAACCTCTATATTCGTTGCTTTATCACCGAGAATACGCTTCATATAAACTTTTCCAAGATAGTTTTGTACAGAAGCCCATTTTTTAGGATATTGATCACGACGATATGCTCGCAGCGCAACTTCATAACCTACAATTGCTATTTCGACATTATAAGCAGGTTCACCGCCAGAAAAGTCCTGAAGCAAATGGCTAAAATTAATAATATCAGCCGCAATACTTATACCGATTTAATATGAAGCTGCAAATAACTAAATCCCCCCAGCCCCCCGCGTGGAAGGGGGGCTAAGAATAATAATGTGCATCCTCATATAAAAATGGTATTAAAGCAATTTCTGAGTTAACTGTAACTAAAGTACTTGTTTCCCAATTATCAAGTACTTGAGCAAATTGAATATTAAGCTTATCTGAATTTACTTCCAATAATTCATAAACAGCTTTGGCATCACCGTTCGTACTAGCTGTTAAACGCAATACATCTCCAAGAAAATCAATATATTGTGAAGGTAAAATGTTAGAATTTAAAGTTGTATCAGAAGTTGCATTATTAAGCGCTTGAGTTAGAGGCACCGCTATTTTTTGTAAAAACTCAGATGCTCTTTTTTCACCAATGTCAGCAAACATAGCGGCTATCTGTTGCAACGTTAATATAAATCTTGTATCAATAATATCTTGATAAGAACGTAAAATTTCTGTTTCGGCGCCGTTAGGGCAATTGAGCAACTCCTCAACTACTTGCATATAAATAGAATATCCTGCTGATTCATCTTCAGATAGCCCCTGTGGCACCAGCGTTTCCTGAAGCTGCTGTGCCAAGTCTAAGAGAAAATTAGCTGTCCCAAAAGCACCTTTTTGCATTGCTCTGGCAGCAACTCGTTCCATCAATTTAATTAAATTAGTGTCAACCAATTCTAAGTTAGCTTGTAACAAAGCCAACTCTTCTCCACTCAAACACTGAAGCAATTTCCGAATCAAATTCATATAAGCCCGGAGACTGTTTCTGTCCATTCAGTCCTAACCTCAGTAATTAGTTAATTATAGATAACAATTTATACATTGTACCGTTAGATAACTCTAGGTCATGTCGATACATTTGGGGAAATCCCTAGTTTCCTATTTTCTGTAAACACGTTTATATGAGAACATGACCGCTAAGATGAAAATAGTAGTATTGCGATTTGTTAAGATTTTTATATAGTTAGGAATATGTTGCTATGGCTCCCGCAGTTTCGATACAAAATCTAAAAAAGCGCTATGGTGCAACTGAAGCTGTAAAGGACGTTTCCTTTCAGGTGCAGCCAGGAGAAATTTTTGGTTTACTTGGTCCTAACGGTGCAGGAAAAACAACCACTTTGCGTACTTTGTGTACCCTGACTACACCCGATGCAGGTAAGGTAGAGGTTTCAGGTATTTCGGTAGTAGAAAACCCCAAAGCTGCACGACAACGTTTAGGATATGTAGCGCAAGAAGTCGCCCCAGATAAAATATTAACTGGTCGTGAACTACTGCAATTGCAGGCCGCCCTTTATCATTTACCAGCAGCAGTCACAAAACAGCGAATCGATACAATATTAAGTTTACTGGGATTACAGGAATACGCCGATAAAAAGACTGGTACTTATTCGGGAGGAATACTTAAACGTTTAGACTTAGCAGCAGGATTACTTCATGCACCTGATGTATTAGTACTAGATGAACCGACAGTAGGACTTGATATTGAAAGTCGGTTTATAGTTTGGGAGTTTTTACGGAAGTTACGTGAAGCTGGAACTACAGTACTAATAACAAGCCACTATTTAGAAGAAGTAGACGCACTAGCCGACCGAGTGGCAATTATTGATCAAGGTGTGGTAATCGCACAAGGAAAGCCATCTGAGTTAAAGGATAGAATTGGAGGGGATAGAATAACACTTCGTATTCGCGAATTCTCCCCAACAGAGGAAGCAGAAAAAGCAGCTTCTTTGCTTCAGTCTTTGCCATTTGTACAGAATGTGATTATTAATAGCGCACAGGCAAATTCGCTGAACCTAGTTGTAACTCCACAGAACGATACTTTAATAACAATTCAGCAAGCGTTAAACAATGCTGGTTTACCAATATTTGGCATTGCTCAGTCGCGTCCTAGTCTTGACGATGTGTATCTTGCAGCTACAGGACGCACGCTTATGGATGCCGAAATGGCGGCAGTAGCAAACCGCAACCCCAAAGCAGAGAAAAAACAAAATATGAGATAAATCTTAATCTAACTTAATCTAAATAATCCAAAATCCCAAATCTAAAATCCAAAATCCTTATGAGTGGCACAGTACTACCTCCAAAATCAGATATTAACTGGCAACAAGTTGCATCACCGCAACTCTATGCTGATAAATCACCAAGCAATACCTTTGGTGAAATAGTTCAAGAAACTTTAGCGCTGACAAAACGCTTATTCATCCAATTACAACGGCGCCCCAGTACTTTATTTGCAGGTATCATTCAGCCTGTAATGTGGCTAGTACTGTTTGGCGCCTTATTTCAAAACGCACCAAAAGGAATATTTGGTAGTACAACGAACTACGGTCAATTTCTCGCAGCAGGTATTATAGTTTTTACAGCATTTGCAGGAGCGCTCAATGCTGGACTACCTGTAATGTTCGACCGTGAGTTTGGTTTTTTGAATCGACTACTCGTAGCACCTTTAGCGTCACGGTTCTCTATTGTCTTCGCGTCAGCCATCTTTATTATTAGCCAAAGTTTACTCCAAACCGCCGTTATTGTTGGTGCCGCATCATTTTTAGGTGCAGGTCTACCCGACGCAGCAGGCTTGAGTGCAATAGTACTAATTGTCTTCGCTCTGGCACTAGGTGTTACTGCTCTAAGCTTAGGCCTAGCATTTACTTTGCCTGGACACATTGAACTTATCGCAGTTATTTTTGTTAGCACCTTACCAATGTTATTCGCCAGCACTGCATTGGCGCCATTGTCATTCATGCCACAGTGGTTACAAACCATAGCTACCCTCAACCCTCTAAGTTACGCTATTGAACCTATTCGCTACCTCTACACTCACAGCGACTGGGGATTAAATAGTGTTGTTATGCACGCATTTTGGGGTGATGTAACCTTTGGTGGCGCCTTACTCGTGTTATTAGGTTTTGCAGTTGTCGCATTACTAAGTATTCAACCTCGACTTCGCCGGACACTTTCGTAAAATAGAAACATCATTACATACAGTACTTGAGGGGCAAACTCTATGAAAATTCGATTATTAGCACTTTTGTCATTAGCGGGACTAGGTATAATAAGCGTCGCACAACCAAGCAACGCAGAAACCAAACCGACTCAAACTGATACTACCCCTGTTTTTCCAACCCAAGTGTACCCCACCCAATCAACCAATCAACAAAACTACGACTATAACAGTAACGACCCATTTTCCAGGGGTACTGAACAGGGGCCGTTAAATATGTTCCAAATGCTTCATAACGCGCAACTGGGTATCAATAATTTCAATCCAGAATTTTACAAGCAACAGAGCCAAGAATTAGATGAAGCAGCAGCAGCATTCCGCGCGCGGCAGCAGCAAAGACTGCAAACTGGAAAAACAGGAAACACTGTAAATACAGGAAATATATTAAAGCCTATTCAACCAAGCTCACAAATCATTAAGCTTGAACCAAGCAAATAGGACTTATATATATTTGAACATTAAACTAGTAGGGTAGGCATCTTGCCTGCCCTACTTTTGCATAAATATAGTTTAATTACAAACCAAGTGCTGTCAACACATCACTAGCGTGAGTGGAAGTGTTAACGCTGGAATCAACGTGAGTAATTTTGCCGTTACCATCGATTACATAGGTAACTCGTTTTGCATATCCACCACCATCAACGTCATAAGCTTTGATCAGCGAGTGGTCAGTATCTGCCAACAGAGGAAAATTTAAATTGTATTTTTGAGTAAATGCTTGGTGCGAACTTTCATCATCAGCGCTAACTCCCAATATGACTACATCTTTATTTTGATAGTCTGATTGAGCATCGCGAAAACTACAAGCTTGCTTGGTGCAACCTGGAGTATCGTCTTTGGGATAAAAGTATAAGACTACAGTTTTACCTGTGAAATCAGACAAGGAGACAGTATTACCATTGGTGTCTTTGGTGGTGAATGTAGGTGCATTTGTACCAACTGTTAAAGCCATAATTAAACTACCCTGTTTGCTGATTGTTTATGCATTTAAAATTTTACAATAATTTACAATGTTTTCAGATGAGGGGCTTAAATTTGTAAAGCAGGCGCCACAAATTTTTCTTACTCTCTTCTCTGTGCCGTTTGTGGCTCTGTGGTAAAAATAATTCCTTATACTGCACAGGCGAGACGCCTATGCTACAACTCCTAACTTTATGTCTATTACTGATTATCAAAACCAAAAACATGCATGTCTACTCAAATAAAACTCAAGAACGCGCGCTGCGGTCTCTAATTTGTTCACCTTTTAAGTTGACCTTATTTGATGCAATGCGTCAAGACCGGGTGGCAATAAGTGAAATTACTGGTAGTACAGGTGTAAATAAAGGTTACACTAAACGTTCACTTTCGGAATTAATCGCGGATAATGAATTAGTCTGGCTCATTCAAGTTGGTGTATTACGACGCGAAGTTGATGGTCAGGGCATTACCGATAGTTTCCGACTGACTCCTCTTGGGCGCCAGTTAGTTGAGCAATCTTTGACGAAACCCTGGCGTAAGCCAACTTTAAGCGATAGCTTTTATGAAACTGTAACTCGATGGTTGAGAATACCCTTCTAGAATTGGGGGGTAATGAGTTATTAAAGAGGAATACACGGGAACAATAAGTAGGGAAACGTCAATCCCATTTATGAAATCTTTAATATAGTTGAGTTGTCAAAGGTCATTTATATAGTGACGATTGACACCTCACATTAAAGCTACCACTCGACCCAACTAAAAACTAATAGATTACTAACTTATGAAAGCAATTATGGTGGTGGGCACTACGTCCCACGCGGGGAAATCTCTATTAACATCTGCTATTTGTCGTATTTTATCGCGCCGTGGTTGGCGAGTGGCGCCCTTTAAAGGTCAGAATATGGCTCTAAACGCATATGTAACAGCAAGTGGTGGCGAAATGGGCTATGCTCAGGCAGTTCAAGCTTGGGCAGCTGGTGTAGTTCCTTGGGTGGAAATGAATCCTATATTGCTCAAACCGCAGGGCGATATGACTTCGCAAGTAATAATTAAAGGCAAACCTGTCGGTAAAGTCACGGCTTCTGAATATTATGAACAGTATTTTGATTTAGGCTGGCGTTCAATTGAAGAATCCCTACAGCATTTACAAACTGAATTTGACTTATTAGTTTGTGAAGGTGCTGGCAGTCCAGCAGAAATTAATCTCAAGCACCGCGACTTAACAAACATGCGAGTCGCCAAACACTTAAACGCATCGACAATATTAGTCGTTGATATCGACAGAGGTGGAGCGTTTGCTCATATAATTGGTACTTTAGAACTACTTGATCCAGATGAGCGCGCGTTGATAAAAGGCATTGTAATCAACAAGTTTCGAGGACAGCGCTCGTTGCTCGAATCAGGAATTAAATGGGTTGAAGAACGTACAGGCATTCCAGTAATTGGTGTAATTCCTTACTTAGAGCAAGTATTTCCGGCGGAAGATTCGTTAGATTTGCTTGAACGTAAAGCCCATAAGCAAGGCAGTGATCTAAATATTGCAGTAATTCGTTTGCCCCGTATTTCTAACTTTACAGATTTTGACCCACTTGAATCTGAGCCGAGCGTATCAGTAAAATACCTGAGTCCAAAGCAAGATTTAGGACATCCAGATGCAGTAATTATTCCGGGAACCAAGACTACGATTGCCGATTTACTAATAATGCAAAAAAGTGGTATGGCAGAAGCAATCCAGCACTACGCCGCATCTGGAGGAACAGTTTTAGGAATTTGTGGTGGCTACCAAATTTTGGGACAAATGATAGCTGACCCTGAAGGTATCGAAGGTCAAGCAGGTAGATTCCAAGGGTTAGGATTGCTACCACTCAAAACAGTTATTACTGGACAAAAAATTGCCCGTCAGCGTCAAGTTACCTCCAACTTCCCACAGTTAGGTTTACCCGTAACAGGATTTGAGATACACCAAGGACGTTCACGAACAGAAATTCCACCCAATGATAACCAAGGCTACCAAGCGTTATTCGACGACGTGAATTTAGGATTAGTTGATGGTTGTCAGTCTGTATGGGGAACTTATTTACATGGAATATTTGATAACGGTCCTTGGCGCCGAGCTTGGTTAAACCGTTTACGTCAGCAGCGTGGTTTAAAATCATTACCTACGGGTGTTGCCAACTACCGTGAACATCGTGAAAACTTATTAGACTCGCTTGCTAATGAGGTTGAGCGGCACTTAGATTTATCAGCATTTTTGTAATTAGCAAATCCATCATGAGTATTCGCGTCCACTTTTTACCCGATGATATAACAGTTGATGCCCAGGTTGGAGAACCTTTGCTCAACGTAGCAGACCGTGCTGGTGTATTTATTCCCACTGGGTGTTTAATGGGTTCATGTCACGCTTGCACCGTCGAGTACTCTGACGGGAAAATAGTGCGCGCGTGCATATCATCTGTACCACCCGGACGCGAAGAACTAACAATTAATCTATTCAGTGACCCCACCTGGTAAGCTTGTAGTAAAAACCGTACTAAGGACTTCAGTCCTTCTCTTCCTTCGCATCAAGCGCATACTGTTTAAACCGTTGTAAATCGGAATTCAGGGTAGATTCCACAACCTTTCCCAAAAACAAATTATCCATAATTTTCCCGATAATGCCAGGAATTGCGTATGCAACGGTCATTTTCACAATACTACTGGTTTTACGGTCATAAAATCGAATGGCGCCGCGATTTGGTAGTCCATCAATAGATTGCCATTCAATAATTTGACTAGGTATTTTCTTGAGAATACGCGAACGCCAAGTAAACTCCAACCCGTTTGAGTTAAGTTTCCACAGCGATATACCTGGGTCATCTTCAAGAACTTTTACAGAATCAATCCATTTCATCCAACGTGGCATCTGTTCTAAATCTGACCATAGACCCCATACTAGATTCATTGGAGCCTCAACTTCTACCTGTACGGTATGCTCTAACCAGTCTGGCATTATATTTTAATGGGGTGAAAGGGTAAAGGGCAATCTTAAGTCGGTGCGTGACGCTACCAGATTAATAGCTTCGCAGTTAAATTATTAGTAGCGTCACGCACCCTACGTTTTAACTGTTTCTAATATTGCTTTAGCGGCTTGTCTTCCCGATAGTGTGGCGCCCTCCATACTATCAATATAGTCCTGCTGCGTATAACTTCCGGCTAAAAAGAAGTTAACGATTGGTGTTTTTTGGTTGGGACGATACACATCCATTCCCGGCGCCTCACGATAAAGTGATTGTGCTAGTTTAACGACATTAGACCAGGTTAGTTTTAATTCCCGTGATGAGGGAAATAATTTATGAATTTGGTTTAGGGAGTGTTCGACTATTTCTTCATTACTTTTTTTAATAAAAGGGTCACCCGGTGTTAGTACTAATTGTACTAACGAGCCTTCCCCTTCACGATAAAAACTAGCAGGACTAGTCAAAGCTAAATCAGCGAAACAAGAAAAGTCAACGTCGGCGGAATACAATAAATTATCTATTCCTGCTGCATGTTCGAGTGAAGCACGTGCGCTTGAGTCTTGAAGTTCTGTAACCCAACCATCAAATCGTAACTGTACCGTGGCTACAGGTACAGCATCAAGTTTATAGATGTGATCAAATTGATCCCATTTACGCCAATCAGAAGGTATTAATCGCTTAATTCCTGGCACATCACACGCTGCAACGTAAGCGTCAGCCTTAATAATCTCTTCGCTATCACCGTTTGCAACTACAATATCGGTTACTCGCGTTTGCCCTTCGACTTCTGTATAATTAATATTTCTAACTTGTCGGCGAGTGTAAACTTTTGCACCTCTTGCTTCAAGATATTCAAGTATCGGCTTGTGCATATAATCGTAAGGAGAACCCTTAAGCATTCTCAGCTTCGAGGCTTCTGTACGAACCGCAAATAGCTGAAAAATTGTTAGCATACAACGCGCGGAAATATTTTCAGTATCAATAAATCCTAGTGCTAAAGCGATTGGATCCCACAGCTTTCGTAAACTGTTGTTATTTCCACCATGACTGCGGAACCAGTCGGCAAAACTGATTTTGTCCAAGTCACGAATCGTTCGCATTGCTCCATCAAAGTCTATCAGTCCCTGCACAACCGGACTTGTACCCAATGCCATCGCATTTCGGAATTTATCGTAAACCGAAAGTTGAGACGTAGTGAAAAATGCTTTTAACCCATTAAAGGGGGCGCCACTGAAGAAGCGGAAGTCAAGCGCACCAACACGTCCACCTTCATTAATAAAGGTATGGGTATGTTGCTTGGCTAAAAAATTATCCAAAGCACCGACTTTTTGCATCAACTCGAACAGTTGATAGTAGCAGCCAAAAAAGACGTGCAAACCCATCTCAATGTGGTTGCCACCATTATCGACCCAACTGCCGACTTTTCCGCCCAAAAACGGGCGCGATTCAAAAATTTGGACTTCACAGCCCGCATCAGCCAAATCTACAGCGGTTGCCAGTCCAGCTAAACCGGCACCTACGATTGCAACGCGCATTCCGTACTTCCTTTTCCAGTTATCTTTACAAATTTTAACTGGCTTAGTGTCCGAAATTGCAATTTATCCTCATGAGTTCTTTAATTTTAGAGTTGAAAGTTTGTATGAAGTCAATGTGTATGTGAAATGTGTGGAGGAGCAGCATTAACTTTTATGAATCATTTATGGATTACATATACTTCCCAAAAGAATCAAATATGAACGTGTTAATTTATTGGCTATTATCGATTCGTGCCACCATTACTGGCAGCTTCCTCGTTAATTGGCAAGCCTCGAATCAGTTCCCGGATGACATCGGTTGCAGGTCTACCAGTTTGCTGACAGTACACCTCAAGTCTTTCTGCCTCCTGTGCCGCTAAATTAACAGTTATGCGTTTGACAGCCCATTTCTTATTAGTCATCGTTATGCTTCTTGTTTTGCTGAATTCAGTTGTAAGTTGCAATTAAGTGAAAGATTATGAATATATCATATTCCAGCTATACTTTGATATCTTTTAGTTTCTAAATCAATAATTTCATTAATAAAATATATTTGGGTTGGGTTTGTAGGATATGTATCATCTTCTAATAAACTATAAAACTTGTAATTCATAGTCGTTCATTGTGCCAGGAAAAATATTGCACACTGAATACTACTCCATGAAAAACTATCGACAGGATAAAACCATCCTGCTTAAGTAAAACTTTAAATAAAATTTTATAAATTAACTTGATATTGTTACTGTCAAGCAAATAACGAATTGACAAAATTATCATCAAACTCATCCGTTCTGTGACGCAAACCCATCTCTCCAAATACTTCTGGAGAAAACATTTGCCACAAAACCTGACAGTACGGCATCAGCGTATTTACTTGTTGGGGCTTTAAGCGTTCACGTAGTTCTTGACCTAGTAAATGTAGCATTTGTCGTATCAATTCCCACTGCACGTTGAATCTTGGATACAACATTACACATAGAAGAAATAATTCTTGTTGAATTGCTGCCACACTTCCTTCTAAGGTCGATAACCACAAGTAGACTTGAAACATTTCGATATCACGTATACTAGAAATCTTTATCGCTGAATCACTCAAAAGACCTGATGAACAGCGGTAATTAGGATAAATTTCAATTATCCTTTCTGATATTTTTTTGGCGATTTCAGTGCTTACTGGTAATAAACTTTGCACTACTAACATTTCTTGAGAATCATATTCGTGTTGTGCCGCCGCTTCATATACTCGTTGGAGTGGCATGTATAAATGGTCATCGATAACTTTAAAGTAAGCACTCAGTATCGAACGCTCTAATGGCGATAAACTTTCTAGCAGCATTTCGCTTGTGTAATGAAACTGCATACTCACAAAGCCAATCACGCGCGGGTCATTTTTTGTGTATTTCTTTCGTATTGCCCCAACATTAAAACCAATTACTTTTGCTAACTGACTTGGCGCCACCTGTTCAGTGTAGATATTTAAAGCTTTTTGAGATATGGGTTCACCAGTGCGCGTCAACCGCATCACCGTGGATAATTGCCGCAGAGGCGCCTGTTGAGTGTAGACTTCCAAAGTTTTTTGGTAAATCTTGAAAGATTCTCCACTTATCTCCCACGGGTCAATAAGTAGTGGGTCAATCTTATGGCATTTGGCTTCATGAGCCAATAACATCTCAACTCGATTCCAAGCTTGATGGCTAATCGTGCGTAACGATTTCATGAGCGAACGCGCGGTTTGCTTGCGTCCCTCTTGAGAGATAACATGATTCAGACTTTGTGTAAGCTCGTCCGATTGCTCGTGCAAACCGTGATCCAGATTTTGTAAATATTTTTTTGCCCACTGCAGCGCTAAAGATGAAGTCGCACCTCGTGAAGTGTAACCTAACCTTTGCTCATCAAATCCTTCCAATCTTTTTTTCATTATTACCCTGGTTTGTCTAGATATTGCCAGCTAAAAATAATCCATAACCTGACTATTTAATTGTATATCTCGTCTCTTATTCACTGATATTCTTTAAGTAATCTTGATTTTTTACGCATCCAATTTGAATGTTTTACTTCATGAAATATTTGTAAAGAATATCGCAGATTTATTAAATTTTTAGTCACTTCTCTTGACAGTGTACATCATATGTATATGTAGTTTAATCACACAGTTATTACAGTTACACATACACGCTACCAAAGCCTTGTACCTCAAGTCATTAGTCTGTGTTTTATTTTATAGAAATTTTGTAGACATATACTTATTTTTAAAGATATAATGATAATCGTTTGATAACTGTTACTAAACTGGCTTTTTTGTCACAAATAAACTAATCAGGACTCTCATGTAATAAACTATACCTGACAAAAATGATTAGCAAAAGATAAAAATGCTACAGTACAAAGTGTATGAAAGCAAATTGCTAATTAAAATTTTGCATAGAGTAAAGCTAAATGTATAAAAGTTTATTGGATAAATTCTAAGTAGATTTTGTCAGGAAAGTAAAACATAGGTATAAATTGACTTAAAAGCTGTCTGGGAAAATATCTGGGCTAAACATTTCCCATAAAATTTCAAAGTAGGGTTTAAAGAAATTTTTTTGTTCCTCTCCTAATCTGGCGCTTATTTCTTGGCGTAGCAGATGAATCATGGTTCGTACTAATTCCCACTGGACTTTAAGTGAAGGGTAAAGCATTACACATAGTGGAAATAACTCGTGTTGAATTGAACCAATACTATCTTCAAGAACGCACACCCATAGATACACTTGAAACATTTCGACATCACGAATGCTGGCAATTTTGACAAATGGGTCACAAAGGTATCCGCTATGTGTATGGTATCTGGGGTAAATTAGGATAATTCGTTCACATATCGACTTTGCAATATCAGTGCTAATTGGTAATAGTTGTTGCACTACCCTTAAAACAGGCGAATTTAACTCATGTTTGGCGGATGCTTCATATGCTCTCTGTAAAGGCATATAAAGAAAATCGTCAATTACTTTAAAATAACTGCTAACTCGTTGTCGTTCTGAGTCAGGAATTTGTTTGAGAAGGACTTGACCTGTATAATGTACCTGCATTGATACAAATCCAATCACTCGCGCGTCAGTAACTGTATATTGTGCGCGTAGTTGTCCCAAATGGCCGCCCAAGGTTCGAGCTAGGTGTTCCGGTGGTGATTTTTGAGAGTATGCTTCGATAGCTTTATTGTATAAAACAAAGGAGTCTTGAGAAATTCGCCACGGATCAATAAGCGCGCGGTCAATTTCATGGCGATGAACTTCTCGACCAATTAACTTTTCAGTCTGCTGCCAAGCATCAATACTTGCTTGACGTAACGAATCGTACAACTTCTTAACAATTATATCTTCCGTATTTTCATTTTTATGTAAGTTGTCTATTGTATCTAAGCATTGGACATATTTTTTTGCCCACATCTTAGCTATATGCGTTACTGGCGAACTTCCTGGCTTGCTCTCCCACTGCGAGCCAGAAACTGAGGCTGTATTAAACATAGCTGAATTTAAAAGTTACACGACCGTATCATATAGTAATATATTTTACTGTTTATACAGATTACATCAGTGATATTTCTGAATCTGTAGAGACCGAATTAATTCAGTCTCTACTCAAACTGAAGTTCAGGCATAAGCTGTAAAGTGCCAATCCCCAATTCTTGGGGTGAGATTGATACGGCTTCAAATAAAGCCATCATGTCACGGAGTTGCGGATTACCACGACTGGCGCCAGTGAGTCCTTTAGCAATAATTAAGCCGCAGTAACCTTTAGTATTTTTGCAGCGCTGGTTCCATTTCCTACGAGCTTCAACGTGGGTAGGGTCATCGTCTTCAAATTCACCAAATAGAAATAGCTCACGGTTGTTAGTTTGAAGTAAACCAAGGTCGTATCTTTCAGTACCTAAAGGGTCTGCACCTGGGTTAAAACAAATCGCTCTAAGTCCGCCAGCTTCTTCGATACTCTCAATTACAGCTTTAGCTTTAGGGCGCGATGTTTGAACCAAAATAACTGGTAACCCGTCACCAATGGGTTTTATATCACCAGCTTTTTGATACTTTACACCTTTCTGTAAATAATCAAGCATTTCCCACGAGACGACTCCTAAACTTAAAAACGAGTCGTCAGGTATCAAATCATCGCGCAGTGAACGAAACATCGGTGTGCCATACATACTTTCTTCGTCCTCGGAATCCAAACTAGCCATTTCTTCTAATTCGGCTGCTAATTCCGGCATAGTGGCAACATTAACGCTGACAGACTTTGTATCTTCTGATTCTAGTAGTGGAATTCGGTAGGCACGACTTACATTTGGAAAATTATCCGCGCTTAGTTGGCGCCGATGGTCGCGAACAAACCGAAACAAGCTTTCAAGAGCGACATAAACAACTAGCGCTTCTTCGTCATATAGTACCGAACGTAGTCCCTCTAAAGGATGAATGTTACCGAAAGTCGGGCTAATTTCTGATAGCGGCAATTCGGCAAGGTCTTCATACTCTTCCTCATCTAAACCTTCAAGCTTGGAGCTACGCTCAAAGGTGAGAAACAAACAATCTTGCTTGAGAAAAGCTTCTTCTAAATCTTCGGTATCCTCATCTCTTAAAACAGCAGCACGAAAGCGCTTGAGTGATTCGCTTGACCTATATAGTAAAATTCCATACTCCATACCTAACATCCCCATTACTGAGGCATATAAAGTATCAATATCCCATTGATTAATTTCTATAGATATAATTTGCTGTTCTTGTAAAAATTCCCACGCACAAGCTTCCCACATTGCATATGCTTTTTCGTGCAATAATTCAGCGTATTGCGGTGGCAAATCTGGGATTTGGTTTTCAATCAGTTCGGCAAACCCACGAAATAGCTCGTCGATCAACGGAAGTTCAGGTGTGTAATCAATCGCAATATCAAGGTCTTGTAAAACACCACGTAAATAAAATTGTATCTCGCGGTCGCGAACAACAATTCGCTGTGGACGTGATGGTTTAGCGGGACTGTGAGGGTTTTCCATCGCACGCATTAATGTCCGCACAATTGCCTCTGGTCCAGCGTCATACCCAACTACGTCCATACCCCGAACAATACCTTGTGAACCATCTACCCAAAGGATACATTCGCCTTTATCGTCCTCGGACTGCTGGTGTGATGACAACGGACGACGATCGCCCTCCCATATAGAAGGAATTTGGGGTAATTTCCTCAGCCGACGACTGGTAGAGCGATTAAAACTTGTCATATACAACCGTGAATCAAAACAAGCGATTTGTGATTTTTTAATTTTTGGCCAGAATTTTTAGTGGCGAGATAACCATGCTGGATTTTATTAAACACAGTGAGTCTCTCAATTCTAGAATAAAAACATAACGAACGCGGTATTGAGAACGTATTTACAATTTGGCTATTTGACCCCCCTCTCTCGCTACAATATAAACAAAAACTATTGTTGAATCCTTTTGGGAAGCTCTGGTGGTGCCCACCTACTTAGGCTTTCCGCACGTTTGAGCCACAAAAACCTTTACCTTAAATTTTCAGGAGTTTAATTATCATATGACACAAGCTACCCAATCCCAACAAAGAGGAATTCAAATGAGCGAAGCTGCATTGCGACAAGTAAAAGCTTTGCGTGACAAGCAAGGTGAGGACTTGTGCCTAAGAGTAGGAGTACGTCAAGGCGGCTGCTCAGGAATGTCCTATATGATGGAGTTTGAGGATTCGAGTAAAATTACTCCCCATGATGACGTATTTGACTATGACGGCTTCAAGATTGTCTGCGACCGTAAGAGTTTATTATATCTTTATGGCTTGATGCTTGATTACAGCGATGCCATGATTGGTGGCGGTTTTCAGTTCACCAATCCAAACGCCGCTCAAACCTGTGGTTGCGGTAAATCGTTTGGTGTGTAATATTGTCTTTTGTCAGTTCGATGACTATTAACTAATAACCATTAGCTACCGACCACTGACTGTCTTGCTCTCGAGTGTTCGACCATTTTATATGACTCAAACCGTAGAATCACTATTCGATTCAGGATTAGAACGTTATAAAGCCGGAGAAAGTGCTGCGACCTTAATTCCTGTTTTTAAAGATATATGTGACCGTTCTCCCAAAAGCAGCGCTGCATGGACTTGTTTATCTTGGCTTTATCTTCTTGATGAAATGCCAAAAGAAGCACACAAAGCGGCTCAAAAAGCTGTAAAAATTAATCCGCAAGACCCCCAAGCTAGGGTTAACTTGGCTGTCGCTATGTTAGAAACCGGGCAAAAAGGACTTCGGCAGCATGTTGAGTTCGCACGGCAGTTAATTTTTGTTAACGAAGAATGGCGCTCAGAGCTTGAAGAAAGTATCAAAGATGGTCTTGAGCGAAAACCAGATTGGCAAAGTTTAACAAAAGTTAGTAATTGGCTATTTGAATAATTTGCGGGGAATGGCAGGGAGTTGAGATGCTCGTTGCCCTCTACCCCTTTTTTATCATCAAAATTTTATGAAAGACAAATTCTTAAACTTGTTAAATACAATACTTGTGGCAGATGTATTTTTAGTCTTCTTCGGTTTTGCTTGGTTTGCGGTAGCGGTCGTTGGTAACGCAACTGGAGTTCCACTTGGTCTTGATTTGTGGCATCAGCTATGGCAACCAGTATTTAACCCTGCTATTGGTATTCTGATGGGTGGCGCCATTCTTAGTGGAATTATAAGTTGGGTTTCCAAGAAAATAACCTCGTAGTAAGCACGAAGAGTGCTTATATTTAAGGACTAAAGTCCTTACTACGAGTATAAACACACTAACAAGCTCTACTTCAGTATTTCTACTAAAGCTGACTCTAAATTTTGATATTGGTAATTAAAACCAGATGATAAAGTGCGTTTAGGTATCACCTGTTGTCCTTCTAGAACCACTATCGCAGCATCACCTAATAATGCTTCGAGAGCAAAAGACGGTACAGGTAGCCATGAAGGGCGCCCCATCACTTTTCCCATTGTCTCGCAAAATTGTCCCATCCGAACTGGATTAGGTGATGTAGCATTGTATACGCCTTCCATCTCAGATTTTGTTAAGGCTTGGATGATTAAATTCACCACATCATCAAGGTGAATCCATGAAAACCATTGCTTTCCGCTACCGAGGGGACCACCAGCAAATAACTTAAATGGTGTAATCATTTTACCCAAGGCACCGCCATTACCCAAAACAATACCTAAGCGCACAATAACCAGTCTAATACCTACAGTTTTGACTAGTTGCGCTTCAAGTTCCCACGCTTGACAAACTTCTGCCAAAAAATCACTGCCTTGTGAGCTAGTTTCATCAAAGCTAGCTGTTTCGTCAGTTCCGTAAAAACCAATTGCGGAAGCATTGACTAGTACATTTGGCTTAGGATTAGCATTAGTAATTGCCTCAACAATTTTTGCAGTACCCAACTTACGACTATCAAGAATTTCTTGCTTGCGCGCGGGAGTCCAACGTCCTTCTGCAATTGGTTCACCAGCCAAATTTACCACACCATCACACCCAGACAAAGCATTTTGCCACTCTCCTGACGTAGTGAGCGTGGCCGTAACAACCTCCACATTTGGAAATGCGCTATGAGGAAAAACTTTTTGAGCATGAGCAGCGTTGCGAGTAAGTACCACTACTTGATTATTATCTTTGGTAAGCCGTTCAACCAAACGACTACCGACAAACCCTGTTGCTCCAGTAATAGCGATTTTCATAATTCCAACTCCTAATTCCTAACTCTCTCAACACTCAGCACTCAGTACTAAAAAAAATACTTGCTTTAACTATGCTTAGTTATTATAGGATGGACGGAGTGTTGCGAGGTTTGGGGCTATTATGGCTCGCTATACATGTTCATTTGTTCTTTCTGTTTCGATAGACCATCTTCATCCCACACTTGTAGACCTTCTACAAGCTACGGGTTTGAATGTGCAATATTACAATGCTGATTACATTATGGCGCGCGAATTTCCCGGAAGTGTTCCATTCTCAAAACTAGTTACAGTGGAAGTACTTATCGATAAGACTACTGCCACTGCAACTGAAACTCGTATGAATTTAGTAACGAAAAATGAAGAGCTACCACTTCAACTCGATAATCACTGCCGACAAGTGTTCGAGTATATTAAGCAGGAAATAGAAACTAGTCGGCACTGGAGTCTAATCGAAAGCATCGCTGGGTAAACTAGTGGAGTGGTTTGCTGAAAAAAGGTGTGTAGTTAGATAGATGGCACTAGTATTTCATATCATAAGTTTTGATAAGTAGCCGATGGTTAGATTCCCGACTTATTAAAGAAGTCGGGAATCTAACACAAAGTAATCTAATCATCCATATCGTCGGTCATGCCAGGATTAATTAGAGTGATGTCGTATTCACTAGCATCAGTTTGACCTGTTCGCATCGAATCTTTAAGCAGGTAATATATTGCTCGCACTTGCGGTCCGAAAACTACTTCGTCTTCGTTTTTCAAGTCGTGAGCTGGTAGCTTACGACCATTAATCACCAACCCATTCGCACTAGGTTTGCCTTTGCTATCTCCATCGACAATTCGATAGTAATAGCTTTGACTATTATTGTCGCGCGGTAATCTCACTAGTACAGCGTGACGACGGGAGACAAACTGCGAGTTTAAACAAATATCGCAGTCTCGATCCCTGCCAATTGAATATACCGGACGCTCAAGCGTGACTTCCTTACGTCCTTGGTCATCTTCGATAATTAATAGATGGCTTTCACTTGTTTCTGCTGCCATTGACAAATCGTTACCAAAATCGGTTGAACTTTGATTACTAAAGATTGATTGAGTATTATTTACTGACATGCTCTATATTTACATTTATGGTACAAATTAGTACAAATAATCTTTTACTTAGTTTACCCATAATTCAAAGATGAGCGATACGTGCTGACCTCAGAAGTTTTGACTGATTGGTGTGCTGTACTAAAAACAAAGTAGTACACATTATTTGTAAATATCGAACATCAACCTAGTTTAACCTTGTATCAGTTAAACTAGGTACTACACATTGTAATTTTATTTGTTACAGACGTTTAACTGCGGGGTAATCGTCGTAATAAAAGAGAGTTAGTAACGACACTGACAGAACTAAAAGCCATTAAAGCAGCAGCACCAGCCGGGTTTAGAAGAAAACCGAGCTTGGGAAATAAAATACCCGCAGCAAGTGGTATCCCTATCGTATTATACGCAAAAGCCCAAAATAAATTTTGGCGAATTTTGTTAAATGTTGCACGACTTAATTTGATTGATTCTACAACATCTGTTAAACAATCGCGCATTAGTACAATTGATGCGGTTTCCATTGCTACCTCTGTTCCTGAATAAAGCGCAATTCCAACATCTGCCTGCGATAATGCTGGTGCGTCATTTATTCCATCACCAACCATTGCAACTCGGTCTTTTTGCTGTAGCGTTTGGATTGACTCGGCTTTTTTTGCTGGTGGTACTCCTGCAATTACGTCGGTTGTGTCTATACCGAGTTGACTGGCTATATAGCTCACAACTTCTATACGGTCTCCACTCAAAATCATTACCCGCAAACCCATTTCACGAAGTTGTTCGACAGTTGTCTTTGCTAGTGGTCTTAGGATATCAGCAACTGCGATTAGAGCAGCTAGTTTACCGTCGTATCCCAAATACACTACTGTTTTCCCAGCACTAGCTAACACGCGCGCTTGATCAATAGCAGTTTCTTCAACCGTAATACCCTGCCAACTGAGCCATTCATAATTACCGAGAAACACCATCTTATCTTCAACTAATGCTGAAACTCCAAGACCTGCTTCAGTATGAAAATCTTTAGCGTTAGGTATAGTTACCTGTTCTGATTGTGCGGCAGTTTGAATTGCAGTGGCAAGGGGGTGACAAGTCCCGCTTTCAACTGCTGCTGCTAGCTGTAAAACCTCAACTTTTGTTAATTCACAGAAAACAATGCAGTCAGATACTACAGGTTTACCGCTGGTTAGTGTTCCTGTTTTATCAAAAACTATAGTGTTTAAGCTGTGAACTTTCTCTAATACATCTCCTCCCTTAATCAATAAACCACGTTCGGCGCCCATTGCTGTACCAACAAGAATGGCTGTTGGGGTCGCAAGTCCCAATGCACAAGGACAAGCAACTACCATAACGGCAATCGCGAGTTTTAAACTAAATAATAAAGGAGAGTGATGAGTGATGAGTGTAGAGACGCGATTAATCGCGTCTCTACTAGGGGTGAGGGGTGAGTGGTGAGACATTGCCATTGTTACGGGGGCAATATCTGTCCAAATATGGGCGCCTATAAAATACCAAAATAGAAAAGTTAATAGCGCAGCAATTAAGACAAAATAAGTAAAATAACCAGCAACGGTATCAGCAAGTTTCTGTATAGGAGCTTTGCGAGTTTGTGCGGCTTCTACAAGGGCAATTATTTGGGCTATCGTCGTATCGGAACCAGTACGAGTAGCGCACATTATAATCGCACCTGATTGATTGAGTGTAGCTGATGTTACCTTATCTCCAGCCTGCTTCATGACAGGCATCGCTTCTCCGGTTAACATCGATTCATTAACGGTAGTTTGTCCTTGTACCACTTCACCATCTACTGGTATTTTCTCTCCCGGTAAAACCTGTAACCATTCTCCAATTCGTACCTGCTCTGCCGGAATTTCCACTACACTATTCGTAGCAATAGAGGTAGACAAATCAGAATCATTATTACTTTTAGGCTTTCCTACTAGACGTGCGACTTGTGGCTGTAGTTCGAGTAAATTTTTGAAAGCAGCAGCAGCTCGACCGCGCGCTCGTTGCTCTAAAGTCCTTCCTAATAAAATAAACCCCAGCATCATAACTGGTTCGTCAAAAAAGCATTCCCATCCCCAGAGCGGAAACAGCAACGCTACCAAACTCGC